>JBEIFN010000026.1:0-15326 GCA_040382435.1 Alphaproteobacteria bacterium | reverse complement strand
CGCGCCCGCGTCGGCAGCGGGTAGGCCCGAAGGCGGTTCCGCCGGGAGCGCGCCCGCCGACACCGAGGGGCTCGCGTCAGGACCGGAGCCGCCTTGCGCCTCGACAGCGTCCGTCGCCCCCGCCGATGCGGCGTCGGCCAGCCGATCGGCCGGCGGCGCGAGCGGAGGCAGCCCGGGCGACGAACCCGGCATCGGGGCGCAGGCCGCAAGCCCGAGCGCGAGCCATGCCATCGACGGTCGTGACGTCATCTCGGCCTCCCCCAACGCGCCGTCCATAGCCCCGCCCCTTGCGCCCGGCACGCCCGCGCGGTCGCGCTCACCGCAACCACCCCGGAAAGCCCGAGGACAGGTACGTCGAGAGCAAGGCGAGAAGGCCCACCGCGACCGCGCCGACCGCCAACCCTCGACGCGGCGCCGAGCGCGCGGTGGCGAGCAGCTCCTGGCGATGCACGAGCGCGTCCGCGCACCCGATCGCGAGCAGCGGCTCCAGCGGTAGCCGAAACCGCGAGATGCCGTAGAGGCAGCCGATCACCGCGAAGTAATAGGCGATCAGCGCCACAGCCGCGCGCGCGCCGAGCGTCAACGGCCGAAGCCCGAGACCCAGCGCCCCCCCCAGGACCAGCAGCACCGTCCAACCCGCTTGCCAGACCACCACCGCCATCCGAATGCCCCAGGAGAGGCCGGGCCAAAATCCCCAGAGCACGTGCCGCGTCAGGAAGGTGTGCGGGTTGAGCATCTGCGCCCAGCGCACCGGCACCCGCTCGAGAAAAGCGACCGGATGCGCCGACGCCCACCGCAGGGCGCGCGCCCGCTCGCACGCGTCATAGACCAGCGGACCCTGACGAATCGGACACGTCGAACGCCCCTGGGCCTCGGTCGCGGCGAACTGCTCCCCCGTCAGCAGACCGATGCCGTAGTCGAAGGTAAACGGCGGCGGCGTGTCGTTGCCCATCGCCGCGACATGCCCGAGCGTCGCATCGCTGACGACCCAGCCACCGTACTGCGCGCTGGCGGTGACCGACCAAGGCGTAAGGACGGCCGCCGTCGTCACGACGTACGGCACCAATCGCCGCCCGATCTCCGAGCGCGCAGGCCGGGCATCCCGCGCTCCCGCGAACCACCAAGCCAACGCCGCCCCGGCGGCTCCCATCGGCAGCCACCACGTCGCCATGCCGCGGAAAAGCACGGTTGTGCCCAGCGCCACACCCGCCACCACGCCACGACCGTCGGACGCGCGCTCGACAAACCGCACCCAAGAGAGGACGCATAGCACCAGCAACAAGGTGTAGATCGACTCCGTCCACAGCGTCCCGACGAAGAACGCGAGCGTGGGATGCAAGGCGACGAGCGCGACCGCGACCTCGGCCACCCGCGGTCCGCCCTGCCGCAAGCCCAACGCGCGCACGGCGAGCAGCAGCGGGACCGTGCTCGCCCACTGCACCCATTTCACAGCCTCCATCGAGCCAAAAGCCGCCTCACACGCGGCGAGAAGGTACGGATAGCCGGGCGCTGGGAGCCAGCCACGCGGCGCCAGCCCCATCGGCTCGCCCGCGAGGAGGGGCCGGGCCGCGATGCGAAAGATGCACTCATCGCGCGTGCAGTCCTCGGTCGCCCAGCCCCACCACAGCATCGGAAGCGCGCGCAGGAGCAGCGCGACCGCGATCCAAGCGAGCAGCCGACGATCGTTAAGCGCGTCGCGCAAGGCGCCTCCGACGCCCGCCTGCTAACGCCACGACGCGCATCAGCCCATCACAGCACCGACGCGCGCCCGCGGGCCGCGAGCACCGCGACGGCCAACGCGGCGAGCGCCCGCTCCTCTTCGGCGTAGCGTGCATACGCGGGCCGACGCGCGCCCCGACCGCGCACCGCCCGCGCCGCCACGAGCGCGGCAGCAACCGCCCACGCCGCCGTGTCGAGTTGGACGTAGGACCACCACGCCCCAACGGGCAGACCCGCGCGCCAGCTGGCCTCCAACGACCCCAGCCCCTCTCCCGTCGCATCGAGCAGCGCGCCCGCCAAGGTGCGGCCCTGAGCGACCTCGCGCAGGACGCGACCGAACCCAGCGGGGCCGAGCCGCCGCTCCAGCCAGCGCACCCAGTCCGCCGCGGCCACGTACGCCGCGTCCGCCGCGTGGGGGTCCCCAGCGAAGTTCGCGGTCACCGCCGCGAGGGAGGGCGTCGACGTCCGGTCCGGGCGCGGTGCCAAGTCGCGCTCGCCCGACAATGCCTGCGCCAACCCCTCTTGCAGCCAGCGCGGCGCGGGCGCGGGCGCGAACGCGCGTCCGACGACGATGTGCACCAGCTCGTGGGCGAACACCTGCTCCAACGGCGCTGCCTCCGACCCGCGGAGCGCGGGCGCGCGCAGAAACACCCAGCCCTGCGCGGGCCACGCCGTCGCGTCTGCCCATCGCGGCGGTGGTGCCGGCTGCAACCGGACGAACTCCCCCGGGTCGTCGACGACGAAGACCTGAACCTCCCCCCCGAGATCCAGCCCAGTCGCCCGTCCGATGACGTCGAGCGCACGCTCTCCCTCCGCGGCGAGGGCGTCAGCGAAGCCCTGTTGGCCCGCAGGGGCATGGAGAACGATGCGACCCGAGGTGGCCACGACGCCATCCCAAGCGATCGGAAACGGCTCGGCCTGAGCCGCCGGGCGGGCCGCGGCGATCGTTCCGGACGACGCGAGCGCGACAGGCGACGGGCTCGCCAACAAGCCGAGCGCAAGCCCCACCGACGCCCACCACTGCGTCCACCCGCGCTCGCCCCGCATCGCGCCCCCGAGGCCTACGATGCGCGCCCCGGCGGCAACGGCAAGCCCTCCTCAGCGGCAGGACGGCTAGGGACATCGGGCCCAGCACCCACCCCTCCGTCGTCCTCCCCTGTGGCCCAAGGGTTGGGCGCATCCGGGAGCAACGTGCCCGGCGCACCACGAGGCACCTGTCCGGGCGCCCCGATCGGCGTCTGCCCCGGCGCACCCGGAAGGCGGCCACGGTCCCTCGGAACGCCGCTCTCGGCCGGCCGACCCTGGCCGGATGGAACGCCCTGCCCCTTGGGGGTTCCGCTACCGGGCGGCCGCCCCTTGTCCTTGGGAACTTGCCCCGGCGCGCCAGGCTCCACGATGCCACCCCCTCACGCGGACCTACGACGCGTCACCGTCTCCTGCAACCCAGGCCACCAGGTCGTCGACCAAGGCCTCCACGGGCGCCGTCCCGTCGACCACGCGATCCGCCGTGGCGCAGGCGGGCGCCACCCACCGCTCATACATCGGGCGAACGGTCTCAAAATACTGGCTGAGAACGCCACGAAGGGTACGGCCGCGCTCCACCGTGTCGCGTTCGATCCGGCGCGCGAGGCGCTCGAACTCCGGGGTGTCGACGAACAGCGTACCGTCGAGGAATGGGCGTAGCTCCGGGGCCGCCAACACCAAGATCCCCTCGACCAAGACCAAGGGCGCCGGGGTCACCCATTCGCCATCCACACGCTGAAACGCCGAAAAATCGTAGCCCGGAACCTGAACCGGGGTGCCGTCCCGCAAGGCGGCGAGGTGGGTCGCCAGCAACGCCGAGTCGAGCGCGGCCGGCTCGTCAAAGTTCGTGGTGGCCGCAAGGTCCGCAGGCACCGACCGGTAGTAGCGGTCATGGCTCAGCACCGCCGCCCGTGCCCCCAGTCGCGCAGCGAGGGCGCGCACCAGCGTCGTCTTCCCAGACCCGCTACCACCTGCGATCGCGATGACCCGCGTCACGCACTCCTCCCCTTACCGCCGCTCGGACGCCACACCACCAGCTCCCCACGCACCTGGGCGCCAAGCCGCAAGTCCAGCCACGGGGTCACGACGCCGCCATCGATCACCGCCGAGGCGAGGAGCGTCGCGCGTTCGACCACGGCGACCGTACCGACGATGCGTCCGCCACACAGCAGCTGGGTCGCATCAACCTCGCCCTCGATGACGCCCTCTGCGCCCACCTCGAGCAGGCCGTCCACGCGAACGCGGCCACGGACCCGTCCGTCCACGCGCAGCCGACCCGAGAGGGACAGGTCGCCGACATGCTCCGCGCCCGGACCCACCCAGCCCGCCAGCGCGTCGCTCATGAACGTCCCCGAACCAAACGATCGAACAGTCGCTCCAGCTCTTCGGCCGACCCGTACCGGATCAGGATTGCGCCCGTGCCGTCGCGGCGTGCCTGAACCTGGACGGCCGCTTGCAGTGCGGTGGTCATCGAGGACTCGATGTACGCGTAGGTGCGGCTCCGCGCCTGCTCCTCCGCCGCGCGGTCACGCGCAGGCCCGTTGGACAGCTCCTTGCGCACCAACGCCTCGGTCGCCCGCACGCTCAACCCCTGCGCGACGACCCGAGCGACCAAAGCGCGGAGGGCGTCCTCGCGATCGGCCAGCGGGACCAACGTCCGCGCATGCCCGGCCGTCAGCTTGCCGCCTTGCACCGCCGCGAGCAGCCAGTCTGGCAGGCGCAGCAGCCGAAGCGCGTTGGCGACCGTGGCGCGATCCTTGCCGACGCGACGCGCGACCTCCTCCTGGGTCAGGTCATAGACGCGCACCAACCGGTCGTAGCCCCGTGCAGCCTCGACCGCGTCGAGGTCCTCACGCTGGAGGTTCTCGATCAGCGCGAGCTCAAGCTGTTCGCGGGGCGCGTCGGCGTCGCGGACCACCACCGGAACCTCGTGCAGGCCTGCCAGGCCCGCCGCGCGGAGCCTTCGCTCCCCCGCGATCAGGACGTAGCGCCCCTCCGCACGGCGCACGACGAGCGGCGTGAGGATGCCGTGTTGACGAATGCTCGCCGTCAGCTCTTCGAGCGCGCCCGGCGCGAACACCGCACGCGGCTGCTCGGGGTTGGGTACCACCTCATCGAGGGGCACCTTGCGGTACGTGCCACCCCCGGCATCCGCCGGCACGGCGCCGTCCGGCAGCAGGGCTGCGAGGCCGCGACCCAGCCGCCCGCCTCCTGTGGTTCCACCAATCATCGGGCCCCCTCGCGCGCGACCAGCTCCCGCGCCAACGCCAAGTAGGCCGAGGCCCCCTGTGACGCGGCGTCGTAGCCGAAGATGGACTGTTGAAAACTCGGCGCCTCTCCCAGGCGGACGTTCCTCGGGATCACGGTGTCGAACACCTCGTCGCGGAACAGCGCGCGAGCTTGTCGCTCGACCTCTCGACACAGGCGTTGACGCCGATCGGCCATCGTCAGGATGACGCCCCCCCGGCGCAGATCCGGATGAAACGAGCGCTGGACCGCCGCGATCGTCTGAACGAGGTCCGAGAGGCCCTCCATCGCGAAGTACTCGGCCTGCAGTGGCACGAGGACATCATCGGCGGCGATCAAGCCGTTGAGCGTCAGCAGCCCGAGGCTGGGCGGGCAGTCGATGAGGATGTCGTCCCATTGCGCCCGCTCGGGGGCCAGGCCAGCACGCAGCCGATGCTCGCGCTGCGGCGTGTCCACCAGCTCGACCTCCGCACCCGCGAGGCCCCGCGTCGCCGGGAGCACCGAGACCCCGGGGGACGTCGACGGAACGATCCACGAGGCCGCAGGGTCGCCCGCCAGGACGTCATAGACGCCCCCTTCGACCGTCGCGCGCGCCACGCCGAGCGCGCTCGACGCGTTGCCCTGCGGATCGAGATCGACAACGAGGACGCGGCGGCCGAGCGCGGCGAGCGCAGCACCGAGGTTGACCGTCGTGGTGGTCTTGCCAACGCCGCCCTTCTGGTTGGACACCGCGTGGACCCGCGCCATCTCCCTGCCTCCGTGCACCGGACCGACCTAGCCCACAGCGCCTGCGGTGGCCATCGAACCTGCCACCGAGGTGGTGTTCCACGTGGAACATGGGCCTGGCGTGCCTCCGCGCTCGCCTGGGCCCGCGAGGTCACCGGCGCGTGATGTGTTCCACGTGGAACATCACGCCCGTCCTCGTCCCAGCTTGTTCCACGCGGCGTTCCCGTCCACGCGGCGGGCCCGAGCGTGGTAGGCTACACCTTCGCCACGAGGTCGACGCCATGTCCGAGGATCTGTCCCCCCCGCCCTCGCGCCCGCAGTTCACCCCACCGCCAATCGATCCTGTCTGGGCCGAACGCCGCAAGGCACAACATGAGAAGTACGAGGCCTACGCCGGCCTCGCCGACAGCTCGCGCCTCGGCTACCTGCACGGCGCCTCCAAGCAGTGGACCGAGGAGGAGATCGTCGAGAAGTGGCGCGTCGCCGCCCATGCCAGCGACCGTCGGCGCGACGCCGTCAACCACGTCTACATCCATGTCCCGTTCTGCAAGAGCATCTGTTCGTTCTGCAACTACGACCGCCTGCGCCCCTCCAACGCGAGCCTGTTGGAGGAGTACACCAAGCGGGTGTTCCGTTCGCTCCACGCCATCGGTCCGGTCGTTCAACCGATGCGGTGGCACACCCTGTACATGGGCGGGGGGACCGCCTCCGTGCTTCCGGCCGGTCAGTTGTCCGAGATCCTGACAGCCATCGACGACACGCTCCGCTGGCACCCGCAGTCGACGCGCTTCTTCGAGTTCGACCCCGCCGTCTTCAACACCGACAAGCTCGAGGTCCTGCTGCGGCATGGGTTCGAGCACTTCTCGTTTGGCGTGCAGACCCTCGACGCCAAGGTCAACCAGGCCCACAACCGCGGCCCCCAGTCGCGTGAGCTGATTCAGCGACGCTTCGAGGAGCTGCGCGCGGGCGGCATCCACAACATCAGCTGCGACTTCTTGCTCGGGCTCGCCGGCACGACCCCCGAGCAGATCCTCAGCGAAATCGAAGAGGTCCTCGCGCTGCAGCCGCGATGGGTCGACCTGTACTTCATCACGCCGACCAAGGAATACGTCGACGCCCACTTTGCAGGCTCCTACGATGCCTTCTGGGCGCACATTCGGCCCTTCCACGACATCGTGCCGCAGCTCTCGCGCGACGTCGCGGCCAAACACGGCTTCCGGGTGCGCCGGGGACACGGCCACAACATCGTCATCTTCCGACAGATGGGACCGCACGAGCGCCAAAAGCACAAGGCGGGCGGCATCTTCAGCTACACGCAGCTCGTCGACCAACAACGGCGCCCGCTGCACCTCCTCGGACTGGGCACCTCGGCACGGTCGCTGATCTTCGAGCAGGCCGCGATCGAGTGTCGCAACCCCGACGAGTTCGGCGACCCCGGCGGCGCGCACCGCTACGTGGGGCACGACTACGGACCGGAGGGAGAGGTGCGACTGTTCCTCTCCCACATGCTCCGCGACAACGACGTCATCGACCGGGCGATGTTCGAACGCATCTTCGGGCGCGACATCACCGAAGCGATCCCGGGACCGCTCGCCATCTGGTCCGCGCAGGACAAGGTCGAGTTGAGCGAGCACGAGCTCCGCCTGCGCAGCGAAGACCGGCGCGATCGGATGCGGACCCTGTTGTGGACGCTACCCGACGCGGTCCTCGACTGGGAGATCGATCGGCATGAGGAGAACCTCCGCGCCCAGGCGCGCACGGCGGAGCACCTCGCGACCCACGGCGGTGCCGGTCAGGAGCGCGCCCGCGGATGAAGGGGAGGGATCGCCTAACCGCCGCCCATCGCGAGCTGTTGGCCACTTGGAGGACCACCACCAACCTCGTCGGCCCTGGGCCGATCGAAGTCCATTGGGAGGACGTCCAACGAGGGACGCAGGGCCTCTCCTTTGACGGGCATTGGGTGGATCTCGGCTCTGGCGCAGGGTTTCCCGGACTCGTGCTCGCCGCATTGCACCCTTCGAGCCGATGGACGCTGGTCGAGCCACGACGAAAGCGTGCGGCGTTCCTTCGTGAAGTCGTCCGCGCGGCCGGGGCGGAGGGGATCGAGGTCATCGAGGACCGCGCAGAGCGCCTCGGACGCGACGGCGGCTTTGACGGCGTCACGAGTCGCGCTTTTGCCGCCCCCGGCGAGGTCGCCCCGCTGGCCGCCAAGCTGCTACGGCCCACCGGCGCGTGGGTGGTGTTCACCCACGCCGACCAGGCCCCACTCGAGCTGCCCGGTTGGACGCAGGAAAGTAGCGTCGCCTACGCCTGGCCCGGGCGTGATCGCCGCGTCGACCGCTACCTGCGTCGGCCGTGACAGGTTCTTGACACACCCGCCGCGCTTGCCGCTTGTGGATCGCCCGATCCTGCCGCACCATGCACGCGTGTGACAGGACGGTGACGTGAGCCTCGATCTCTCGCTGGAGCGCCGCGAGTTCAAGTACTTGGTGCCGCTCCAACAGCTCGACCGCATCCGCGCCAGTTTGCAGGGACGCTGCCGACTCGATGCCTACGCCGGCCCGAGCGGAACCTACCGTGTCCGCTCCGTCTACTATGACCGCCCCGATTTCGCGTTGTACCGCGCGAACCTCCGCGAGCAGCTCCGGCGGTTCAAGGTGCGCGCGCGCACGTACCCCGAAAGTGACATCGCCCCGGTGTTCCTTGAGGTCAAGCAGCGACACGGCGACGGGCAACGCAAGACCCGCGCACAAGTCTCCCGCGACGTCTGGTACAGCGGATCGCGCCTGGCCACCAGCTGGGTCTCTCCGTCGACATCTGCCTTCGTCGACCTCGTCGACCGCTACGACCTACAGCCCACCTGCCTCGTGGACTACCAACGCGAGGCTTGGTTCAGCGAGCTGGATGACTACGCCCGGGTCACGTTCGATTTGGACATCAGCGCATCAGACGCCCACGGCAGACGGCTCGACACCCCGCGCGAAGGGTGGCTGCCGCTCGACCATGCGATCCAAACACGCACCTTCGACCGTCGCGCCGTCGTCGAACTCAAGTTCGCCGGGCCCGCGCCGCGTTGGATGTCCGACATGGTGCGAAGGCACGAGCTCGTGCGCTATGCCTTCTCGAAATACGGGGCCGCCGTCCAAGCGTTGCACGCCGACCCCCTCCGCCGAACCCCGACCCCACGGGCCGCGTCATGATGCCTCAACTGGTCTCCCTGTTCGGCACCCTCGGTCTCGCGGCCGCGTTGGCACAGGCGGTGGCCTGGACGTACGTACTGACCTTTCGCGGCATGTCGTACTCGCGTGCCTTCGTGCAAGGCATCCCGCTCGCGGCCGTGGTCGCGTCGATGTTGATGCTGTCGGTCGGCGACAGCGTGGCGGCCAGCCTCGGCATCGCGGGCGGACTGAGCGTGGTGCGCTTTCGCACGACGCTGCGCGACCCGCGCGACATGGTGTTCGTGTTCGCAGGCCTAGCGGCTGGAATCGCCACGGGACTCGGCGCCTTGCTGCCCGCGGCCGTGGGCATCGCGACGTTCTGTACGCTGGCGATGGTGTTTCACGCCATGGCGTACGGCACCCGCACCTCGGACGACGCCGTCGTGCGGTTCGTGGCACCGTCAGGGAGTCAAGCCGCCCTCGCCGAGGTCCTCGTGCGTCACGCCCCCGACCACGCCCTCGTCACGCTCCGGCAGGGAAGCGGGGAGGGGAGGTGGGAGCACGCCTACCAGGTCCGCGTCGGCGCGCCTGAGCAGCACCTCGCGCTCGTCGACGCCCTGGAGGCGATCCCCGGCGTGGAACAGGTCCGTCTCTACCTCCACGAACCCACGCAGGAGCTGTGATGCGCCGCCGTCACACCTCCGGCGACGTGTCGGTCCGTGTCGCGCGGGCAGCCCCCCCCGTCCTGCTGGTCGCGACCCTCACCGCGACCCTCGGCGGCCTCGCGCTCGTGCCCGCCCCCGCGTCCCCGGCGTGGGTCCAAGCCCCCGCAGTTCACGTCTACGCCCCTGAGGACGGCATCGTCACCGACGTGCATGTCACCGCGGGGGCGGCCGTCGACGCGGGTCAAGCCCTCATCTCGATGCAGGCAGCGTCGTTGACCGGAGCACGCGCACGCCTTGAGGCAGAGCGTGCGGAGGTCTTGCTCGACGCCGATCAATGGCGCGCCGAACAAGCGCAACGCGCGGGCGCCGCCCAGCTCTCGTTCGCGCAGCCGATCGCACGGGCGCTCGCTGACGCCGCCACGTCCGAAGCCGAAGCCGAGGCCGCGGCCGCAGCACTCGCCCAAGCCCAAGCCCGCGTCGCGTCGGGGCTCGGGGGTGCGGACGACGTCGCGCGCTGGCAGCACGAGCTCTCGACCCACCGCGCGGCGGCGACGTCGGCACAACGCCTCGCGGCCGCGTTGCGCGCCCAAGTGCCCGCAGGCAGCGGTCAGGCCAGCACCACTCCCGACGCTGACGCGACGGTAACCGCGCTCACCGCCGAGATCGCCGCCCTCGACGCCCGCCTCGCGGCCCTCGCACCCGGCGCGCCCACCGCCGGCCGCGTGGAGGACGTCCGCTCCGTCCGAGGGGCCTTCGTGCGCGCCGGCGACGAGCTGCTTCGGCTGCGCCCGGCGGAGAGCACCCGGATCCTCGCGTGTGGCTCGCTGCGCGTCGCCGCACCTGCCCCGGGCACCCAGGTGACGGCCGACACGGTCGACGGCCCGATCACGCTCACCGTGGTCGACGTCGAACCCGTGGCCGACCACGGCGAGGGGCGTTGTCCCGCGGACCGTCCGATGCGTCGCGTGATCCTCGCCGCGCCATCGCCGCTCCCGGACGGCGCGGCCGTCGCCGTGCACTGGCCGTCGGAGACGCCGTGATCGGCGCGATCGCCGCCGTCTGGCTCGCCGCCGCGCCGCCCGCCACCGCGGCGACCCCGTGTGATCTGCCTGACCTTCGCACGGCCGTCGCAGCCTCTTGGGAGGCGACGTCCCCGCTGCTCGATGAGGCCGCCGACGCCGCACTTCGCTCGGCAGCCGGCGTGGATGCGCCAGAGCTTCGGGTCGGTGTCGACAACCTCGACCCGGACGCCACACCCCCCGGCGCGGCGTTCATGCTCCGCGTGCCCCTTCCCGCGCCTTGGGTCGAGGTGGCGCAACGCAGCCTCGCCGACGCCGAGGACGACGAGCGACGCGCAGCCGTCGCCGCGCTGGTCGCCGCGAGCGTGGGCGAGATCACCGAGGCCTATGGCGACCGGCTCGCCGCCGCGACCCGTCGACAAGCCGCTCAGCTCGCGCTCGACGCCGCACGCGCGCTCACCCTCCAGCAGCAACGCGCCGCCGCCGCCGGCTGGACCCGCACCGCCGACGCGCTCTCGGCGCACGAAGCGCTCGCGCATTGGCAGCACCGCCTCGATGAAGCCGACGCCGCGCAGGCCGCCGCCGAGGCTGCGCTGCTTGCCTGGGTGCCCGATCTTGACACGACGAGCTGCGCACCCGTCACGGCCCCGCCCTTGGCCCCCCCACGCTGGGCCGATGGGGGAGGGCAGGCCCGCGCGGCCGTGCTCGAGGCGCGCGCCCGGATCGCCCGCGCCGAGGGATTACCGTGGATCGACGCGGTCCGCGCCACGATGACCGTGCGCAGCGGCTCCCGCCCCGACGGCGGCTTCGGCCTCGTGCTCCGTCTGCCCTGGCCGACCGGCGCCAACGCAGAAGGCGCGACGCTGGCCAGCGAAGCCGCGATCGCGCGCACCGCGGAAGCCGACCGACAACGCGCCGCGGACGCCGAGTACGCGGCCGCTACCGCGCGTTGGCGACGCGCCGACGACGCGGTCCGGGGCCTCCTCGATGCGTCGCCGACGCCACCAACCCCTTCGGGAGATGCTGCCGCAGACGCCGAGGCCCAGCTCGCGTGGGCTGGGTTGTCGTGGTGGCACGCCGAGGCCCAAGCGAGCGCCATCGAGGCCGCGACGGCCGTCTGGGCCTTGCGTCCCCCTTGACGCGTCGCCCCAAGTTGCCACGATGGACGACAAGTCGGTGGCCGCTGGTTCGTCCATCGGGCACAACAGACCTAGCGCCCCGCCCGACGTCCTCTGGAGGACCCTTGAAGCGCACCCTGATCGCCGGCGTCCTCGGACTCGCGTTGACCGGCGCCATCGTCGGCGCCGCCGCCGTCGGCTTCTCTGCGCCCCCACCGCTCCCCACAGCGGCCGAGCAACCGAACCTGCCCGTTCCGCCCGAGCTCTCGCCCGTCGCCCAGGCCGTCGGCATGGTGCTGACGAACTTTCACTACGGCGGCGCTGCGATCGACGATTCGCGCGCGCGCGCCTGGCTCGCCGCGTACTTCGACGACCTCGACCCCCAGCGCCTCTACTTCCTCCAGTCCGACATCGACGCGCTCACGACCAAGTGGGTCACCTCGATCGACGACGACCTGCTCTCGGCCCGGCCAACGCTGGCCGCGGCCTACGAGATCCACGCCCGCTTCCGCACGCGCATCGACGAGCGGATCAGCACCGCACTTCGGCGGCTCGACAAGCCGCTCGACCTCGAAGGCAGCGAGACGGTCGAGATCGACCGAGGCGAAGCACGCTGGGCCAAAAGCGCCGCAGAGCTCGACACCCTGTGGGAGCGCCGCCTGACCGAGCAGGCGATCGGCCTCACGCTGTCCGCGACGGCGAGCAGCGGTGAGCCGGTCGACCGGCTCCGCAAGCGCTACGAGCGGATCCGACGCGACGCCTTCGACGTCGACGCCGCCGACATCCTCGAGGTCTACCTCGCCGCGCTCTCCGGGACGTTCGACCCGCACTCGGTGTGGATGAAGCCCGCGAGCAAGGACAGCTTCGACATCGACATGCAGGACACGCTCACCGGGATCGGCGCCGTGCTCGGCAGCGAAGACGGCGTCGTCGTCATCCGAGAGCTCGTCGCCGGCGGCCCCGCCGCCAACTCCGGCCTGCTCGAGCCCAACGACCAGATCTTGGCCGTCAGCCAAGGCGCGGGCGCGCCGCCGACCGATCTCGTCGAGATGCGCATCGACCGCGTCGTGCAGCTGATCCGCGGCAAGGCCGGCACCGAGGTCGTGCTCACCATCCACCCCGCCAAGGCATCCGACCCCAGCGAGACCAAGCAGGTCACGCTCGTCCGCGAGCGCGTCAAGCTCAGCCAAGCAGCGGCCAAGGGAGAGATCCGCGTGGTGCCGTCCTCAGGGGGCGACAAGCGGATCGGGGTGCTCGATGTGCCTTCGTTCTACGTCGACAGCGAAGCCGAGCGGCGAGGGGAGACCAACTTCGGCAGCACCGCCAACGACGTCCGCCGCCTCCTCGTCGACTGGAAGGACGACAAGCTCGACGGCATCGTCGTCGACCTGCGGGCCAACGGCGGGGGCAGCCTCCAACAGGCCCTCGAATTGACCGGGTTGTTCCTTGACTCCGGCCCCGTCGTGCAGATCCGTGATCGGGCGGGCAAGGTCAAGTCGCTCGACGACCCCTCGCCCGGCGCGCTGTGGACGGGCCCCGTCACTGTGCTCACCAGCGAGCTGTCCGCTTCCGCCTCCGAGATCTTCGCGGCCGCCCTCCAGGACTACGGCCGCGCCCTCATCGTCGGCAGCCCGACGACCCACGGCAAGGGCAGTGTCCAAGAGCTGATCGGCCTCGACCGTTGGCTCACCCGCATCGGCGAGCCCGAGGCCGCCGCACGCGCCGGCGCGATCAAGTACACCTCCGCGATGTTCTTCCGGGTCAACGGAAGCTCCACGCAGCGCAAGGGCGTCCTCGCCGACATCGTGCTGCCCTCGCCGTACCGGGGCCTCAAGATCTCCGAAGCCGACCTCGACGCCGCGCTCGCGTGGGATCAGGTCGCACCTGCGACCTACCGTCGCGCCGACCTCCGCGCGCCGCTCGCCGCCTTGCAGCAGCGCTCGGAGGCCCGGGTCGCGAGCAGCGAAGAGTTCCGCTGGCTCGCCGCCGACGTCGCGGAGCGCGAAGCCACCGACGCACGAAACACCTTGCTGTTGCAGCTCTCGGCACGCCGCGCCGAGGTCGACGCGAACAAGGCCGACGACGCGGCGCGTGACGCGGCGCGCGCGACGCGCGGGTGGAAGGAGGGCGATGACCTGCCCGACTTCCTGCTCGACGAGGCGCTCGCCGTCACCGCGGACTGGATCGCGACCGCACCCGCCGCGGCGCGCTGACCCAAAGGGTGATGCCCCCTGCGGGCGTTGCCGCAGGGGGCCTTCGCGGCCAACCTCAGCGAATCGTCAGGTTCATGTCGTAGTTGTTGCCGTTCGAGATCGCGCCCGGTTGATCGCTGTACAGGTAGACCGCGACCACGAGGTTGCGGGCGCCGCCTGCGGCCGGCACGGTGACCGTCGCGAACTCGGTGTCGACCACGCCCGTCGACGCCGCCAGATCGATCGCGGTCACGCCCGTCAGGTCCCAGGTCGCCGGGGCGTTGGGCAGGATGTAGACGTCCACGTCACCATCGGCATGCGTAAACGCGAGGTTGACGTCGAGGCTTTGGCCCGCACCGACCTGGATCGTGTAGAAGTCCCAGCGATCGGTCCCGCCCGCAGGCGTGGTCATGCACAGCCCAAGACCGGTGTGCGGCCCAGCGGTGATCGTCGACGCCGAGGT
The DNA here is from genome assembly GCA_040382435.1 of Alphaproteobacteria bacterium. Lineage (GTDB taxonomy): Bacteria > Myxococcota_A > UBA796 > UBA796 > JBEIFN01. Next base: position 996 of record JBEIFN010000026.1, on the reverse strand, counting down.
CTCGTTGGGATCGTACGCATCCTGCGTGCAGGCCTGCGGCGTGTAGAACGACCAGCTCAGGTCATAGGCGACGCCGAGAGGTCCGCCCGCGTCGTAGGGGAAGTCGGCCGAGAGGACGACGTTCGCAGCGGTCGCGCCGGCGTTTTGCCAGGCCGCCGTCAGATCGCCGTTGCTCCCCGACCCGTAGTCGAGGACGGTGCCCGCGACCGGATCGGAGATGTTGAGGCTGATGCTGCCATCCGCAGGGTCGGCGTACGTGTTGGCCTCGACGACCTGGCCCGCGGGGACCGAAACACCGAAGTAGTCCGGGTCGCTCGAGCACGACCGCGCGGTGATCGGCTGCGCCGCGCCACGCGTCGCCGTCGCCGGCGTGTCATTGTTCTCATACCCGTCTTCTTGGCAGGTCGCGGTGGTGATCACCATCGGGTTGGACGACGCCGGACCGACCGCGGAGAGCACCTGTAGCGCCATCGAAGCGCCCTGCGCCACCGTCGAAGGGATCGTGAACGCGATGGTGCCGCGACCCTGCGCGTTGGACGTGAACGTCCGACGGATGATGCCCGCACCGGTCGGGACGATGCCGATACAACCACCCGCGAGCGGGGCGGGGCAGGGGCCTGCACCGACCGAACCGCCCGGCGCGATCGCCAGCACGAGCTGCGCGTTGGCCGGCGCGCCGGTGACCGTGACCGTGACCGCCGACCCGGCGACAGGGCTGGTCGTCGACAGCGACATGGTCATCGTCGGCGCGATCGGGGGGGGCGCCTGGTCTGTCGCGAACGTCGCGTCCTGCACGCCGTCCACGCCACCACATGCCGCCGTCAACACCATCATCCAAATCCACGAAGTCCGCATGTCTGCCTCCTAGCGACGAGGTTGTACACCAAAGGCCGCTCGCTCGCTGTACAAGCATGCCACCTGCTCAGGACGGCGACGAGAACATGCACACGCCTGACACGCCCCCGTTCGTACCGCTCGCGTCGTGGTCGCGCGATG
>JBEIFN010000025.1:0-15737 GCA_040382435.1 Alphaproteobacteria bacterium | reverse complement strand
GGGAGGCGAGCCGGAGGTCGCCGCGGCCGAACACGGCGATGGTCGGAGGGACGCTCGGTGCGTGCTCGGGGCGGTACCACCGGCCGCTGTGGTCGGCGGCCGCGAGGCCGAGGTCGTCCCACAACGCCACCCCGGTCGGGTCGGGTGCGCCGTGGCGGAGCTTGCGCAGGTGCTGGAGGCTCGTGGCATGAAAGACGTGGATCGAGCGGGCCGAAAGTACGGCGACAGCGTCGGCGTCAGGCCCCGAGACAAGGTCGAGCATCCCGGAAGACCGGTCAGCTGCGCGGTGGGCGGTGATCGCTTGCTCTGCAAGATCGACCCGGTACAGCCCGCCCGCGCCGAGGATGATGGCGGCTTGCCCGTCGGCCGTGAACCGCGCCGCCCGCGCGCCGCCCGGAATGAGGGGGAACCCGAGCTTCTCTCGACGCCTGAGGTCGATGAACGACGGCTGCCCGGCGGCGTCGATCGCCAACAGACCGCGTCCCGCAGGGTCCCAGTCGAGGCTCGTGGGCAGAAAGTCAGGGAACGTCCCGATCCGTCGTCCGCTGTCGAGGTCGACGACGCGGACCCGGCCGTCGAGGTGGAGGCTCGCCAACGACCGGCCATCCGGCGCGAAGCAGACCGCACGCACGGCGAGGTCGCGGTGCCCTGCCTCGTCCTTGCGTTCGTCGGCCCAGAGCACGCTCGCGTCACGGCTGGCGAAGACCACCAAGCGGCCGTCCTCGTCGCCGACCGCGACGCGCTTTCCGCCACGGCTGACGGCGACGGCGCGCAGGATCGGGCGGTCACGCTCGACGAGGACGGACGGAGCGCGTTCGCGGCCCAGGCGCACGGCGACGAGGCCGAACTCGTCCGCGGTGACGGTCGTGCCGGAGCGGGGGTCGTACGCCGCGGCGGTGATCGGAGCGTCGTGGGGCTCAGGGCACCAGCGGTCGAGCAGCGAGGAGGTCATGGTGGCAGGATACAACGGAGACGGACGGCTGGGGAGGCGAGATGCGCGTCTTGGGGGTGGATCTCGGCGGGAGCGGTGCGCGGGCCGCGATCATCGAGGGCGACCGGGTGGGCGAGGTGCGGTCGGTGCGGTTCCGTCCCGAGGACGCGCTCGACGCGGTGGTGGCGCTCGGACGCGAGCTAGGACCGTTTGATGCGGCGGGCGTTGGCGTCCCGGGACAGGTCGTGCGCGGGGTTGTGGTGGGCGCACCCAACCTGCCGATCTTGGTGGGGGTGGCGGTCGAAAAGGCGTGGGCGCAAGCGTGGGGGGTCCCGGTCAAGGTCGACAACGACGCCAACGTCGCGGCGCTCGGCGCGGCGCGCGCTTGGGGGGTGGACGACCTCGCGTTGCTGACCTTGGGCACGGGCGTCGGCGGTGGACTGGTCCTCGGAGGACGCCTCGTGCGTGGGGTCTCGGGCGCGGCTGCTGAGGTCGGTCACCTGCCCGTCGGTGGCGCGCGGCGCTGCGGTTGCGGGGCGGTCGGCTGTCTCGAGACCGTCGTGGGCACGGTCGGGCTGGTGCAGGCGGCGCGCGAGGTCGGCGTGGACGTGCGCGACGGGCAAGCGGTCGTCGAGGCGGCGCGCGCCGGGGCGCCTTGGGCTGTGGCCGCGCTCGAAGCAGCGGGGGAGGCGCTCGGGACGGCCGTCGTCACGTGCGTCGCTTGGGTCAACCCGGCCCGCATCGGCATCGTCGGAGGACTGGCCGCGGCGAAGGATCTGCTGATGCCGGGCGTCGAGGCTGCGCGCGCGAGGTGGCAGCTCGCGTCGGGGCGAGACGTCGAGATCGTTTGGGGGACGCGGGCCGACCGCTGGGCGATCGTGGGCGCGGCCGCGTTGGCGGGGGGCGCGCTGTGACGCGCGTCGGCGTCCTCTGGCATCTGCACCAACCCGACTACCGCGACCCGCGGTCAGGCCGTCCCGTGATGCCGTGGACGCGGCTCCATGGCCTGCGGGGCTACCACGACATGCTGGTGGAGACCGAGGCGCGCGGGACCCCTTGGACCGTCAACGTCGTGCCGGTCTTGCTCGCGCACCTCGATCACTACGCCGGAGGCGGCAGCGACGATCATCTCGACCTGACGCGTCGTCCCGCGGACAGCCTCGACGCGGCGGATCTCGCGACCCTGAGGGCGACGTTCGTCTGCGGACATCGCGGGATGATCCAAGCCCATCCCCGCTACGCGCACCTCGCCGCGCGCGTCGCGGCCGAGGACCGGCTCGCGACGGCGGACTGGCGCGACCTTCAGGTTTGGTCCACGTTGGCTTGGTTCGGTTCGGCCGCGTGCGCTCAAGCTCCGGTGGTCGAGGCACTTCGGCGCAAGGGGCACGGTTTTACCGAGGCCGACAAGGACGCGATGCTCGCCGCGCAAGGCGCGATCCTCGCCGAGCTGCCCGACCGCGTCGTGCGGCTGGCGAGGACCGGCCACATCTCGGTCAGCCCTTGGCATCATCCGATCCTCCCGCTGCTGGTGGATCTGGGACACGCCCGTCGTTGCGGCCAGGACATCCCGTCGTCGTTGGTCTACCAGCACCCCGAGGACGCGCTGCGCGAGCTCGAAGCCGCCCGCGCGGAGCTGCATCGTCGCGCAGGGGTGGAGGTGCCGGGGCTGTGGCCGAGTGAGGGGTCGGTGAGCCCGGAGGTCGTGGCGCTCGCGGCGCGGGCCGGGTTCCGTTGGCTCGCGAGCGACGACGGCGTCTTGCTTCGGAGCGAGCGTTCCGGCGATCGCTGGGGCGGCCAAGACCTTGGGCACGGCGTGGTCGGGTTCTTCCGCGACCACGCGCTCTCCGACGAGATCGGGTTTCATCACGCGCGGATGCCGGTCGAGGACGCGATCGCTTCGCTGGTGGAGGGCTGCCGCAGACGGACGCGCGACGGGCTCGTCGTGCTCGCGCTCGACGGGGAGAACCCGTGGGAAGCGTTCCACGACGCGGGCGGACGGTACCGCGAGGCGCTGCACGCTGCGCTGACCGGTCCCCTGCAAGGCACGACGCTGGATCACGAGGCGTCGCGGCCGGTGGCCGGCACGGTCCATGCGCTGCACACCGGCTCTTGGATCGAGGCAGATTTTCGTGTTTGGGCCGGAGATCCTGCCGATCTCGCGGCGTGGCGCGCGGTCGCCGCGGTCCGCGAGGCGGTGCAGACCTCGCCGCAGCGAGACGCTGGACTCGCGGCGTTGGCGCCGGCGCTCGGCTCGGACTGGGCTTGGTGGCTGGGGCCCGAGCACGACACGCCCTTCGCCGCGGTGTTCGACGACCTGTTCCGATCGCACCTGCGCGCGGCTTGCGATGCGGCTGGCGTCCCGCCGCCGGTTGACCTGACGGTGCCGACCGAGGGCGTCCACGCTGTGTCGTGGTCGGCGCCGCTCGGCATGCTCGAACCCGTCGCGGAGGGGGTGCCTCGGCCCAGCGCTTGGTGGGCTGCAGGATCGCTGCCCTTGCCCGCCGGTGGCGCGATGTCGTCCGGGCGAAGGGCCGTGGCTTCGGTTCGCGCGGGTGTCTGTGCGGACGGGAGTGCTTGGATCTGGTGGGTCCCAGCGTCTGAGGGGCGGTACTGCTTGGAGGCCGACGGCGAGCGCCGCGTCGTCGACGTACCCGCCGAAGGCATGGTCCTTCCTTGGCCGAAGACCTTGATCGTGGCGTCGATGGATCCTTCGGGACCAAGGACTCCAGCGGTGGGGGAGTGGCAGCTTCCGGCACCGCCCTCCGACCCCAACCTGCGGTGGTGGTCGGTCTAGCGTGCGTCGTCGGTGGCCCACGCGAGCGTGACGCTGACGGCGCCGATGGGCGCCAAGGTCGCCCAAAGCAACGCCGCGTCCCCTCGACTCCTCGCCTCCGCCGCGAGCGTCCCCCACGAGGCGGCGGGCGGGCTAGGTCCGAGCCCGAGGAAGGCGAGCGCGATCTCCGCGAGCATCGCGCTGGTAAAGGTCATGCCGAGCACTGCGGCGAGGTTCGGGGCGATCGCTGGCGCGAGGTGCTCGCGCCAGCGGGTGATGCGGTCGAGCCCGAGCATCACCGCGGTCTCGTGGGCGGGGTCGTGGATCGCGCGCGCGAGATCGTCGGCGACACGACGCGCGATGCCGGGCCACAGCGTGACCGCGAGGGCGGTGTACAACCACGGCGTGCGGTCCTCGCCCGCAGGCGCCGAGGCGACGATCGCGAGCTGAACGACGAGCGGCGGAACCCACAGGCCGGCATCGGCGATCCGCAAGGCGCCGAACCAGCGTCGCGACAGCGCGGCGACCGCGACGCCGAGCGCGCCCGCCGTCACGGTCGCGATCGAGGCGGTCGTGAGCGTGGTGGCCCCGGCAGATAGCCAGCGTGGACCCAGCGGACGGCCCCAAGCGTCGGTCAGCGTCCAGGGCAGGCCGATGATGGCTGCCACAGCCAGCGCCGTGAACGTCACCCACGCCATTCGCCAGCGCCACGGCGTCATGCGCGCTCCGTGGCGGGGACGGCGACCGAGAGCAGGGCCGCGAAGGCTGCGGCCACCGTGACGCCGAAGGCCACGACCGGAGCGTCCCCAGCGGCCGCGTGACGCGCGAGAAGCGTGCCGACGCCGGGCCACCCGAACACCGTCTCGACCACCGCTGCACCGACGATCCATCGCGGGGCGGCCCAAACGAGCTGCTGAACCGGTGCGTGCATCGCGGCGGTCGCGCCGAACTGCACCGCGAGTCGGAGGGAGGCGCGCCCCTCCGCGCGCGCGTTCGCCCACCAAGCCGACGCAAGGACGTCACGCCAGCCCGCGCGCGCGAGCCGGGTCAGGCCGGGCAGCAGCCCGCACGCCAAGGTGAGCGACGGGCCGATGACGGACAGCGCCCATCCCCGCCCGTCGAGCGTGCCGGCGCCGAGCCCCGGCAGCCCCGCCGCGCGCACGCCGGCTTGGATCAGCAGCGCGACCGCCACGCCCGGGATGGCGGCAAGCGCGATCACGGTCGCCGTGACCGCGCGGTCTACGACGCCGCCGCTGCGCCAAGCGCCGAGCAAGCCCAGAGCGGACGCGCCGGGGAGCGCGACGCCGCACGCGATCAGGAACGGCAGCGCGCTCCACGGTAGGCGCGGCAGGACGAGCGAGGCGGCCGTGGCGCAGCCCGCGATCGGGCTTCGGGCGTTGGGTCCGAGGCCCGCCCAAGCGAGCCCGACGTCGAGGGTCGTCTCGGAGACGGGGCAGCCGCCGAGGCGCGCGCCCGTGTCGTCCGTCGAGAACACCGCAGGGAGCGCGGTCTGCGCGACGGCGACGACCAGGAGCGCGACAAGCCAGCCTCCGGCGGCGTCGCGCAGGCGTCGGAGGAGGCTCATGGCGCCGCCTCGTACGTCCATGTCTGCAGATCGCGCCACGGAGAGACGATGTCGGGGTGGGCGGTACCGACCCGCGCGCCGACGGCGACCCACTCATGGAGCCACCACAGCGGGATGAAGGGTGCGGAGGCGTCGATCGCGGCCGCGACGGACGAGAGCGCGGCGGTGCGCTGGCCCGGCTCGGCGGCCTCGAAGGCTTGGATCGCGGCATCGACGGCCTGGTCGTGGAGGCCGGTGACGTTGGCGCCGCGTCGTGAGCGGTCGGAGGGGCTGCTCCAAGCGGGAGCCGGGTTGGCGACGATCGGTACGCCGAACCCGTGGAAGGCGAGCTGGAAGCTGGACGAGCTCATGCGTTCCTTGAACGCGGCGAGCGGGACGCTCTCGACGGTCAACGCGATCCCCATCGCGGCGAGGTCGGACTGCCACTCGGTCGCGACAGCCACGCGCCGGACGTTCTCGGCGTTGACGAGCAAGCGGAGGCGAAGCGGCTCGCCGTTGCGTGCGCGCGCACCGTCAGGGAGGCTCCGCGTCCAGCCCAGCGCATCGAGCGCGGCGGCGGCGTCGTCGGTGGCTGCGCTCGGGAACGTCGCGGGGAGGGGGAGTTGCCATGGCGGGAACGGCGTCTGCGCGGGCTGCGCGATGGCGTCCTCGCCGACGGGGGCGACGAGGTGGGTCGCCCACCGCGCGACGTCGGCGGTCTGCCGCAGGGCTGTGCGGACCCGAGGATCTGCGAGGACCGGGTCCTCGACGTTGAGGACGATCGCCTCGAGCGTGCGCGGACCGCGATCGATGCGGTCGACGTCCTCCAACGAACGGACGGCGTCGAGATCGTCGCGGGTCAGGCCGTGGAGGACGTCCAGCTCGCCTGCAACGAACGCCGCACGACGAGCCACGGCGTCGGGGACCACCCGCACGAGGACCGCCTCGACGCCACCGGGCGAGGGCGTGCGAGCGCGGAGTCGCGCGCCCTCTGGGCCATCGACCTCGATCGTGAACGCACCCGACGAGAGCGGTCGAAGGACGTCGCTGTGCGAACCCAGCTCCGCGAACGGAACCTCGGCGAGTCGGTGCGACGGCATCGGCGGGAGCGCGCTGAGCGCCGCGAGGCGGACGTCGGGGTCACCGGGTGCGCGGTACGTCCAGACGACCGTGCGTTCGTCGGGCGCGGCGGGGACGCCTTGCAGGTCGGCGAACAGGGCGCGCCGAGGGCTTCGCGAGGCCTCGTCGAGCACCACCGCGAACGCGTAGGCGACGTCGGCCGCGAGGACGGGACGTCCATCCTCCCAAGAGAGGCCCTCACGCAGCGTCGCGGTCAGCACCCGACCGTCCTCGGACCAGGTCCACGCTTGGAGCAGCGCCGGTTCGATGGTGATCCCGGTGGGGTTGACGCGCACCTCGGTGAGCGAGGTCGCGGTCAACGCGGCGAGGTTGACGTCGTCGGCGCTGGACGCGAACGCTGCGCTCAGCGCGCCGGGGGGCGCTGGCACCGCGACCGACCAGAGTCGCTGCGTCGGTGCCGTCGCCCGACCGCAGGCCGACAGCGCGCAGAGCGTCAACGGGAGCCAGAGCATGCTTCGCATGGGGCGGATGTAGCCTCTCGCGGCCGGAACGTCCGCCGCGCCGCTCGGTCACGGCGCGCGTGACGGTCCGGGGATTCGGCCCTCCACCACGCGTCGGTGGCCCTCGAGGTCGAGGTGTACGCGGACGTCGATAAATCCGCTCCGCGCGAACAGATCGAGGAGGGCGTCGCCTTGGTCATAGCCGAGCTCGACGAGGCAGCCGTGTCGTGCGCGTCGTCGGACCACCGGCAGCAGCTGGTGGTAGACGTCGAGGCCGTCGCGCCCGCCGTCGAGCGCGAGCCGTGGTTCCCATCGGCTGACTTCGGGCATCAAGGCGTCGATGTCACGGGTGGGGATGTAGGGCGGGTTCGAGACGACCCAGTCGATGGGGCGCGCCTCGGGGATCGGCGACAGCAGCGGACCGGCGAGCACCGCGACCCGGGAGGTGAGTCCCAGCTTCTCGGCGTTGTGTTTGGTGAGCGCGAGCGCGGTGGGATCGATGTCGGTGGCGTAGAGGCGCACCTGCGGGAGCGCGGCCGCGATCGCGAGGCCAACGGCGCCGCTCCCGCAGCCGACGTCGGCGACGAAGACGGGCGGACCGCTGGGTTCTGCCGGTCCGATCGCGCGGATCGCCGCCTCGACGAGCACCTCGGTGTCGGGACGCGGAACGAGCACCCCGGGATGGATGTCGAGCTCGATCTGGTGAAAACCTACGTTGCCGAGGATCCATGCGAGGGGCTCACGGGCCCCGCGTCGCTTGAACCAAGCGCGGAGCGTCACCAGCTCTTCTTCGGACATGGGTCGGTCGAAGCTCAGGTAAAGGTCGAGACGGCGCACGCCGAGGAGGGCGGCGAGCATCAGCTCCACCTCAAACCGCGGGCGGTCGACGCCGTGCTTGCGCAGCCAAGCCTCGCCCTGCTGGAGGACGTCGACGAGGCGTGTCATGCACCGCCGCCCTGTTGGGCGAGCTGCTCGGATCGCCACGCTGTGGTGAGCGCGTCGACCACGGGCTGCAGGTCTCCTTCGACGATGCGATCGAGCTGGTACAGCGTCAGCCCGATGCGGTGATCGGTCAGCCGGTTCTGCGGGTAGTTGTAGGTGCGGATCCGCTCGGAGCGGTCACCGGATCCGACCATCGCGCGCCGCGCCGCGTTGCCGGCCGCGGCCGCCTTCTCTTCCTCGGCCGCGAGCAGGCGTGCGAGCAGCACCCGCATTGCCTTCTGCTTGTTTTTGAGCTGCGACTTCTCGTCTTGGCAGATCACCGTGAGGCCGGTGGGCAGATGCACGATTCGCACCGCGGAGTCGGTCGTGTTCACGCTTTGACCGCCCGGTCCGCCGGCGCGCATCGTGTCGATCCGCAACTCCGTGGGATCGAGGTTGACCTCGACTTCGTCGGGCTCGGGCAGCACAGCGACCGTGGCGGCCGATGTGTGGATCCGACCCTGCGACTCGGTCGCCGGGACGCGCTGCACGCGGTGGACCCCGGCTTCGAATCGGAGCAGGTTGTAGGCTTGCTCTCCGGCGACGGATCCGATGACTTCTTTGTAGCCCACGACCGTCTTGCCGCTGCTGCCGACCGTGATCGGGCTGTCTTGGACGAGGTCGAGGCGGAGCCCCTGACCGTCGAGGAAGCGCTGGTACATGCGGAACAGGTCGGCGGCGAACAGCGCCGCCTCGTCCCCGCCCGTCCCTGCGCGGATCTCGATCAGCACCGGCCGACCTTCGTACGGGTCGCGTGGCAGCAGGCGGAACCGAAGGTCCTCGCGTGCGGCTTCGAGGGCGGGCTGCAGCCGGGCGAGCTCGTCCCTGGCCATCGCGCGCAGGTCGACGTCGTCTTCGGCGGCCATGGCCCGCGCGCCGTCGATCTCGTCCTGCAGGCCGACGACGGTGTGCCATGCATCGACGATCGCGGTGGTTGTGGCGTGCTCGCGCGTCAACGCGCGCAGCTTGTGCGCGTCGCTGACGATCTCCGGGTCCATCAACTGCCTGTCGAGGGCTTCAAGGTGGGCCACCAAGGCCAACATACGCTCGGTCTGGGCGTCGGCCATGCGGGGCGTCCTCGCGGAGGCAGGGAGGGAGGGGACGGGGAGTGGCCTTCAACGACGACGCCACGGCGCGCAGGTGCGGCCGTGGCGTGGGCTGGCGGAGCGATCCGCCGGGACAACAGCGAGCATGGCGGCGGACGCGGCGGGGAGAGCCCGCGCGCGGCCGCAGGGGCTCACTGCGCCTTCTGCTGGAAGCCGTACTTGCGGTAGTAGGCGTCGACGCGGCCCTCGGCGTCCATGATCTTCTGCTCGCCCGTGTAGAACGGGTGGCTCGCCGACGAGATGTCGACGACGAACACCGGGTACTCGACGCCATCGACCACGGCCGTGCCCTTGAAGCGCTTCTCGTCGACGGCGGTGCGGGTGAGGAACTCGGCGCCGCACGAGATGTCGCGGACGAGGACGAGGTGGGTCTTGGGGTGGATGCCGGGCTTCATGGGAACTCCTGCCGCGGGGACCTCCGGGGACGCCGGAACGGTCGCGTTGCCGTGGGTTAAGCAACGCCGGTCTGCGCGGAACGGCCCCTCTTTACCCGGCAGAGGTCGCACGTCAAGAGCGTCGCGCGCTGCCTACGCCGTCAGGAGGCGCCGTGGCCGCGTAGGCGGGCGTCCACCGCGCAGACGTCGGCATCGGGCCCCTCGAACGCCAAGGTCTCGCGGAGTTTTGCGCGCAGCGCAGCTTCCTCGTCGCCGACGAGCGCTGCCTCCCGCCGCGTCCAAGTGCCGTCGAGCTCTACGCGGGGGTGGGTGTCGAGGAACGATGCGTGGGCCCCGAGCGTCACTTGCCACGTCGCGGCGTCGGCGAGGTCGCGTCGCAAGGCAGGGGCGAGCGCGCCTTCGGCGTCTCCGTCGATCGTGCCGATCAACGTGACGGAACCGCCGCCCTCGAGGTCGCGACCCGTCGCGAACCAGCCGCGGAGGCGGTGCAACGCTGCCGCGTCGACGCCCTCGATCGTGCGTCCGCCGGCCGGGAGATCGGCGATGACGTGGCGCAACAGCCGCGAGAAGGCGTCCACGAGGAGGACCACGTTCGCGCCGCGCTCCGCGAGCCGGCGTGCGCGCTCGAACGTGATGTCGGCGACATGAACGTGCCGCTGCGCCGCTTCGTCGAACGGGGTCGCGATGATCTCGGCCGAGACACTCCCTCGCCAGTCGGCGATGTCCTCGGGCCGCTCCCCGATCAACAGGATGAGCAGCTCGACCTCGGCGGCGTCGTGGGTCGCGAGCGCGATCCGGCGAAGCAGCTCAGACCGGGCGGAGCGCGCCGATCCGACGATCAAGCCGCGTGCCCCCTGACCGAGCGGGGCGAGGCGCTCGATGGGTGCGAGCCAACCATCGTTCGTGAGCGGCAGCATCCGACGGGGGTGGACGACGGACCGGTCCGAGAACGCGGTCACCACCACCTCGGCGCTGGCTCCGTTGACGCGCTCGACCCGGAGCAACGCCGGGTACCGCTCACCTTCTCGCGGCGCGCGCGTCCGTCCGATGACCGAGTCTCCGGTGCGAAGGTTGAACCTTCGAATCTGGGACTGGCTGACGTAGATGTCCCCGGGCGCAGGCAGCAGATCGGTGAGGGGAGAGCGAAGGAACCCGAAGCCTTCGGTGTGGACCTCGAGGATGCCCGCGCTGACATCGGCGTCGTCGCCCACGCGCTGGTGTTGGGCGATGGCGGCGATGAGTCCGTCGCGCCAGCCCGGACGGACAATGGGCAGGCCGAGCGCAACCGCTTGGTCTCGGAGCGCCTCGGTGGGCAGATCAAACAACGACAGCAGCGGCATCGGACTCTCAGCGCAAGCGCAGCGTGCCACGGGGCCGGCGCGGGTGTCAACGCCCACGCGCCGGGCGGTCCGTTGCCGCCTGTGGGCAGGCAGCGGGGACCGGGGTGCGTCAGGGTGTGCTACTGCGCCATTGCGAGGCGATGATGCAAGCGGTTCACGGGGTCCTGATCACGCAGTGTCTTCAACGCGACTTCGTGGCGCCGATCGCGCGGCACGCGGTCACGCCGAACCGACTCCATGTGGGATCCGTCGAGGCCGAGCGACTCGTGGGGGTCGATCCGGCGACCGGGCCGGTGGCTCAGGTGCTCGCTTGGGCGCGCGCCCTGCCGATGGCGGGGTTCGACATCCTGCACATCGTCGACGCGCATGATCCGCAGGACCCTGCACAGGCGGCGCATCTCGCTCTGTTCGGCGCGCATTGCCTGATCGGGTCGCAAGGGGCGGAGCTGGTCGTGCCCGTGGAGGGCGAGGCGCGCGAGAACGAACGGTTCGTCGCGGCGACGGGGCTCAACGATTTTGAGACCACGACCTTGCCGGCGGAGTTGGAGCGCATCCGACAACGGGCGGGCGGGCGTCCACTGCGCGTCGGCGTCATCGGCGTCTGGACGGACGCGAAGGTGAGTTTTCTCTGCTACGACCTGATCACTCGCGGGGGCGTCTCGGCCGTGGCGACGTGTTCGGCGCTGACCGCGAGCCACGGACGACTCGTCCACCTCGCCGCGCTCGACCAGCTCGAGCGCCTCCTCGGCGTGACCCGCTTCGACAGCCACGGCGACTTTGCGGCGTGGCTCGCACCCGACGCGGCAGGGCCGCCTCGCCTCGCGGCGCCAAGGATCGACGGGGGCGTGCGGATCGAGGGTGTCACCGGCTTGGACGACGACGCGCGCGCCGTGCTCGGGCACCTGTTCCGCGAGGCGCGGACGGTTTCGCTTCATCCCCTTAGCGGTGGGTTTTCAGGAGCGGCCGTCTACCGTGCCGAGAGCATGGACAGCGCCGGACATCTCGAAGCCCCCTCGGTCGTCAAGCTCGGCAAGCCGTCGATGATCGGCAAGGAGCGCGTGGCGTTCGAACGTGTCGAGGCCGTGCTCGGGAACGCTGCACCGCGCGTGCAGGGGTTTGTCGACGTCGGCGATCGCGCGGGCATTCGCTATTCGTTCGCGGCGATGGGGGCGGGGCGGGTGCGGACCCTCAAATCGATGTTCGAGGACGGCGCACCGGTAGAAACCCTCCTCGACGTCCTCCGCACGGTGACCGACGAGATCTTCGCGCCCTTCTTTGCCGCCGCACGGTACGAGCGGTTGCCGCTGTTCGTCCACTACGGGTTCGCGGAGGCCGGACCCGGCGGGACGGGGCCAGCGTTCGTCCCGGTCACCCGCCACGCCGCGACGGTTCGCAAGTGGGTCGAGGCGGTGCTGGGCGCCCCGGCGACCGACCGCACGCCGTGGGTCGGCGGCGGCAGCTCCGCCAGCTTGTGCAGGTTCTACGAAGAGGTGCTGCCCAACGTGCGGTTCCCGGTCGCCGACGCGCACTATGTCGCGACCGTGCACGGCGACCTCAACGGCGCGAACATCTTGGTCGACAAGCGCGAGAACGTGTGGGTGATCGACTACTTCCACACCGGGCCGGGACATGTCTGGCGCGATCTTCTCAAGCCCGAGAACGACCTGCTCTACCTGTTCACGCCGCTCGAGGACGATGACGCGCTCGTCGAGGCGATGCAAATCACGCGCGCGCTCGCGGCGGTGCAGGATCTTCGCGCGCCGCTCCCGGAGGTGTTGCCGGGGCTGCAACGTCCCGCGCTGTGTCGTGCCTGGACGGTGTTGCGCGGTCTGCGTGCCGTGGGAGCCCGGGTTACCGCCGAGGACCGCCACCCTTGGCAGGTCGCGATCGGGCTGCTTCGCTATGCGGCGCACACGCTGTCGTTCGACGAGGCGGACGCGCGGCAGAAGCGGTGGGCGCTGCAGGCCGCGGGCGTCTGGGCGGAGGCCGTCGAGCGGTTCTTGCACGACGAGCGCACGCTCCGCCCCGGTTGGGTGGTCCTCGACGGCTGTGATCTTCCGGGGACCGCGGGGTTGGCCGTCGTGCCGTGCCCGGGCCGCAGCGACCGCGAGCGTGATCTGGGCGAGGACCTCGGGGTGCTGGCGCGGGCGGACGTGACGACGCTGGTGGGCTGGATCACCGAGCCGGAGCTGGTCCGTGTGGGGGCTGCTTCACTGCCGTCGGCCGCCGCCGCCGCGGGGTTGAGGTACGAGCGAGCGTCGGTGCCCGACCAGCAGGTTCCGTCCGAGGACGAGGCTGAACACGCGGTGCGCGGCATCCTCGACGCGCTGCGGCGCGGCGAGCGTGTCGCCGTCCATTGCCTTGGCGGGCTCGGACGCAGCGGAACGCTCGCCGCCTGCGTCCTGGTTCGATGCGGCATGTCGGCCGACGAGGCGATCCGCCGTGTCCGAGAGGCCCGAGGTCCGCGCGCGGTCGAGACGGTCGCGCAGGAAGCCTTCGTTCAGCAGTTCGCGACGCCCAAGGCGTGACGCGTCAAGCGCGGAGGCGGCCGGCCCAAACGGTGAAGGCCTCGTCCAGCACCCCGACCATCCATGCGATCTCGGCGGAGGTCAACGCGAAGTGCGGGGTGAAGCGCAGCGCGTTGGGACCGCCGTGGATCACGCCCATGCCGTGCTTGCGGCACCATGTCTCGAGACCGTCGAAGCCCACGACGGGGATCTCAGGGATGACGTGGCACGAAACCAGCAGCCCCGTGCCTTGGACGTCGGTGACGACCGTGGGGTGCCGGGCCTGCAGGGCCTTGAGCGCCGTGACGAGCTCGGCGCCGCGGTCGCGGATGTTGTGGCGCAGCGTCGGCGTGAGCGCGGCGAGCGTGGAGACGGCGACCTCGAGCGCGCGGGGGTTGGCCGTCATCGTGTTGCCGTAGACGCCCCGTTCATAGGTCGCTGCGGCGTCTCCGGAGAGGCCGAGGACCGACAGCGGGTACTGCGCGGCGTTGATCGCCTTGGACCACGTCTCGAGGTCGGGCGGTGCTGCGTCCTGGAAGCCCGGATAGTCGACGATCGACAGCACGCCGTGGGCACGCAAGCCTGCTTGGATCGAGTCGACCAGCAGGAAGGTGCCTGCGTTGGCGGTGAGCTCTCGGGCGGCGTCATAGAACGCGCGGGAGACGGCGACGCCGGGGTTGCCCTCGCCCATGACGGGCTCCATCAAGAACAGCTCGAAGAACACACCTTCGGCCTCGGCGGCGGCGAACGTCGCGCGGAGCGCCTCGACGTCGTTCGAGGGCACGGTCACGAGGTTGTCGAGCTCGCGGAAGCTCGCCAAGTGCCGCTGGTACGAGCCGCGGCTCGACGGACTCGCCTGCGCCGGGCGGTCAGTGCGTCCGTGGAATCCACCCTCCACCGCTAAGAACTTGATCTGCTTGCCCTCGTGGCGGCCTCCGGGGCCGGTAAGCCGAGCGGCGTGGATGTCGGAGATCCGGGCGGCGAGACCGACGGACTCGGAGCCAGAGTTCAGGCAGACGAAGGCCGAGAAGGGAGGGCGCGCGTCGGGGCCGTGCGTGTGTCCACATTCGGCGCGCATCGCGTCGATGAACCGCCGCTGGCTGAAGCTGGGGGTCATGATGTTGGCGATGACCCAGGGGTGCGCGAGCGTCGGGAGGATGTCGTCGGGCCCGTGCCCCAGTCCCAACATGCCGTACCCGCCGCTGTCGTGCAGAACGGCACCATGGGCCGTGACGATCCAGGGACCTCGCGCGGCGAGCGCGATGTAGGGGTTGACGCTTGCGGCGTCATAGAAGTTGAGGAAGCCCTCTTGCACGGCCTCGCAGGCGTGGCCCTCGGGCATGGCGAGCAGGGCACGATGCGCGGGGGAGAGGGCCGCGTAGGCGGACGTCGCCTCGTCGATCGCGCGCGACAGCGTCGGATCCACAGCCAGAAACTCGGTGATGGCCGCGTCGGTCAGACCCACGGTGTCGCGCGGGCCGGAGGTGGACCTGAGGGTCCGGAGCGCCTGCATCGCGGCGACGCGCGCCGAGTCTTGGCTGTTCACGGTGGACATCCGACCTCCAAGGGCGGTGCTGGTAACCGACGTCGCAGGCGCGGGCGAGGGATCCGGGGCAGCCCTCGACTGCATACCGGGAGAATCCTCGGATCCACGTGGCGAGGCGACCGGTTTTCGGTTACTTTGCGCAACGGAGTGTGGAGCCCCCATGAATCTCTCGCTCACCCGTGCGTTTCTTCCCGCGTTGTTCGCCTTCGCCGCTGCGTGCGACGATGGCCTTTCGGGCTTCGACAAGTCCGACACCAGCCCCATCAACCCTGACGAGCCCGACACCGACGGTGTCATCGACGAAACGGGCGGCGCCGCCGACTCCGACTCCGATGGCTCCACGTGGGACACGGCCGATAGCGACAAGGTCCCGGGCGACTCCGACACCGACGTCGGCATCGACACCGGTCCTGGAGGCGGCGGTGGGGGTACCCCTTCGGGCGGCATCGCCCCGGGCGAGCTCGTCATCACCGAGATGATGGTCTACCCGCGCGACTGCGTCGACGCCGACGCCGAGTACATCGAGTTCCGCAACATCACGGCGCGTAGCCTCGACCTGAAGGATCTCGAGATCGTCACGCCGGCGCTCACGTGGCGGGTTCCGGGCTCCGTGGTCGTGGGGCCGGGCCAGTGGGTGCTCGCCGTCCGCACGCCATCGGCGGCGCAGTGCTACGGCCTTGCGGGCGACATGCAGTACGCAGCTGGCCTGCAGTTGGGCAACGGCGGCGGCCAGATCACGCTGCGCTACAATGGTCAGATCATCGACGCGACCGGCTACATGAACGGCCAGGTGCTTCGTGGGCGCTCGCATCAGTTGAACATCAACTTCGTGACGGCGGCCGATAACGACAACCCCGACAACTGGTGTCCGAGTGTTCCGGCGATCCCGGGCGCACCCTCGGATTACGGCACCCCGGGCGCGACCAACACCGACTGCACGCCTCCCTCGGGCGGCGGCGGCACGGGCGGCGGTGGCACGGGCGGCGGCGGCACGGGCGGCGGCGGCACGGGCGG
>JBEIFN010000024.1:0-16329 GCA_040382435.1 Alphaproteobacteria bacterium | reverse complement strand
TGCTCGGAGAGACGATGGCCCCCGAGGTGGGCCAACAACACGGCGTGTTCCACACCACCGAAGCCGGGGGCGACACGTTCGTCATCCTCGAGGACACGCCGGAGTGCCCGGCGGGTCGCTTCGACGACAACGGGGATGGGCAGGTCACCGCGCGTGAGTGCGGAGAGCGTGATGGCACGAACTTCATGTTCTGGGTGACGGCTGGTAAGAACCTGATCAAGACGGCATCAGCGCCGAACAGGGGCTGGTCCTTGGGCACAGCGTGGCGGCGCGCTCCGATGATGTCCTGCTCGACGCTGCGCGCGTGGGAGGTCGGTGATGGGACGCCTGATGGTCCTGTGGGTGGTGTTGTGGGCGGGATGCACCGTGCCGTCGGACGCCGGGACGGAGGGGACGGCCTCGGCCACCGTCGCTGAGGCAGCCCGACGCGAGGCCGTGCGTCGTCCCGACCGCGGCGCTGGCGTGACGACGCCTTGGACGTCGAGCGACCTCGCCGACCTTTTGGAGGCACGGCATATCGAGGACCTTCCGTCGAACGAGGTCCTCGCCCGTCGTGCTGGCGCGTCGGAGGCCCTCGAGACGCTCGCTGGGAGCCCCGACGTCTCCCCGGCGGTGTCGGCGCGTGCGTTGCGGGTCTGGGTGGCCTACGACGCCGCATCCGCCTTGCCCGTCGCGGCGCGGGTGGCGCGGGATGCGACGCGTCCGGACTTCGAGCGCGCCGCCGCCAGTGGCGCCTTGGCGGCGGGCTACGCGGCCGATCCCACCGCCGTGACGTCCGCGCTGATCGACGTCTTGCGCGGCGGAGACGCTCGCATCGTCGACGAGGTGCGCGTCGCGATCGAGGGCGCGGTGTGGCGCGGGACGTTCGTCGACGCTGCGCTTCGTGCCGACGGGGTGCCCGTGGCGGCACGTTCTGCGCTTTCGGCTCGTTGAGGGGGAAGGGGTGGCAGCTGCGGGCTCGCGTGCCTCCCGCCGCCGACGCCCTCGGCCGTGTCCAGGTGTCGCGCTTGGCAGCGCTGCCGTCTCTTCGTTGACGACGACGCCAGACGTGCGAAAGGTCCGCTGTTCGGAGGTTCCATGATGCCCGCCCTCACGCCCGTCGCCAGCCTCGATGATGCGCTGGCTCCCGATGCAGGCTGGGACGCGCTCGTCGTGGTCGCTTCTCGGCTGCCGTGCGGCCTGCCTGAGCTGCTCGAGATCGCGGTACAAGCCCAAGTCGAGGTCGACCGTGCGGCCGCGCATGCGCCCCGGGTGCTCGCGGTGCCGGGGGCGCCGGGGCGCCGGTTGATCCTCGTCCCGACGGGACCCCTCCGCCGTGACACCGACGACGTCCGCCGCGTCGGGGATGCCGCCGCCCGAGGCCTCGTGCTCGCGCGCGAGGCGGGTGCGATCCGGCCGGTTCTGCTACTGCGCGGCATCCCCTCGGACGACCGCTACGCCAAGGGACTGGAGGTCGCGCTGCTCGGCGCGCTCGGTGCCTTGTGGGAGCCGCTCGAGGCCCGGGAGTCGCTCGGGGACGAGACCGTCGAGCCGGTGGTCGAGGTGGCGTTCGTCGTGCCCGAGGGACGAGACGGGTTCGCGATCGCCGAGACCGTCGACGCCATCGAGGCCGGCCGTCGGCTCGCGCGCGATCTTGCCGGTACGGAGCCAGAGCGGATGACGCCGGCGCGCATGGCCGAGGCGATCGAGGACGCCTTCGCCGACACGTCGGTCGAGGTCGAGGTCATCGACGACGCCGACGATCTGCGCGCGGACTACCCGCTGCTTCACGCCGTCTCGCGGGCGAGCCTCGCGGTGGAGCGACACCAGCCCCGCGTCATTCGGCTCGTGTGGGAGGGCGAGGGGACGATCACCCAAACACTCCTGTTCGCCGGCAAGGGGTTGTCGTACGACACGGGCGGCGCCGACCTCAAGACGGGCGGACACATGGCCGGAATGAGTCGCGACAAGGGGGGCGCCGCGGCCGTGGCGGGCTTCGTCTTGGCGGCCGCCAAGCTCGCCCCTGCCGGGTTGCGCATCGTCGCCGAGATCGGCGCGGTCCGCAACAGCATCGGCCCTGACGCCTTCGTCTCCGACGAGATCTTGGTGAGCCACGCTGGCACCCGTGTCCGCGTGGGCAACACCGACGCTGAGGGCCGCTTGGTCCTCGCCGACCTGTTGTCGCACCTTCGCCTTGAGGCCCTCGACGCCGTCCGTCCGCGGCTGTTCTCCGTGGCCACGCTCACCGGCCACGCGGCGATCGCTGTAGGCAACTACACCCTCGCGATCGAGAACGGGCCGGCCCGCGTCGCGAAGGTCGCGATGGATCTTCGCGAGGACGGCGAAGCGTGGGGGGACCCGCTCGAAATCAGCACGCTCCGACGCGAAGATTTTGAGCGTATCGCACCTCACAGCCGCGCCGATGACGTCCTGAGCTGCAACAACGCGCCGTCCAGCCAGACGCCGCGTGGTCATCAGTTCCCGATGGCGTTCTTGATCGTCGCCAGTGGGCTCTCGGGCCATGGCGGCGACGCGCAGCAGCCGCTCGCGTACACCCACGTGGACATCGGCGGTAGCGGGGTCGAGGGCTCGGACTGGCAGCACGGACGCCCTTCGGCTTCGCCGGTGGTGGCCTTCGCGGCGCGGTACCTGCTCGACTGAGGAAGCGCGCCCCCGGGGTGTCACTAACCCCGCGTCGCCCACACGCTCAACGTCCACTCTGTCGCGGTCCACGTCGGATTCGGCGTGACGATCGCCCCGTCGCGGGCTGCGCACTGGTCGGTGTATTCCCACGGGGTTCCCGTACCGTCCACGCCGACCACGCCATACACGTCGAGCACCGAGAACACGCCGCCCACGGCGGCGGTCCCAAAGGCGTAGACGTCGTCGCCGTTGCCTGAGACCGTTCCGCTGCGCAGGTCGGGGACGATGCCGTACGTGGCGAGCCACGCGGCATCGGTCGCGACGGTGCTCGACGTGGTGGCCACGACGAAGCGTTCGCCAGGCAGGAGCACCACGTCCGGGAGCGTGATGCTGCCTGGCGTCGTGCCGCCGTTGCTGTAGCGATGGACGGCGTAGCCGAGCAGACCGAACGGCACGTTGCCGACGTTGGTCAGCTCGACGAAGCGGTAGTCGAACAACGACGGGTCGCAGATCTCGGTGAGCAGGACGGCCTCGTAGGGGACGAACACCGCGCCGGTGTCGAGCGCGCCGGTGTCGGCACCGGCGGTGTCGACGGCGACGAACGTGTCGACGAGGGTGGTGTCGGGGGTGTAGCCGGTGTCGAGCAACGCCGCGGAGTCTGCGGTGTCGAGCACGGCGGTGTCGAACACCGCCGTGTCGGACGCGGGCACCGGCACAAATCCCGGGCTCTCGGGGTCGCCGAACACCCACTGTGCGAGATCGAACGTCGCCTGCGGCGTGCCGCCATCGACGCGCCGGGCGCAGCGATCGGTGTAGTCCCAGCCCGTTCCGGTGCCGTCGACGCCGATGTCGCCGAAGACGTCGACCACCACGCCGCCTTCAAGCAGCGCCCAAGCGTCATCGCCGTTGCCGGTGATGTTCCCCGAGCGCTGGTTGGGCGCGTCGCCGTAGGTCAGCGTCCAGTCGAGGTCGGTGAGCGCATTCGTCGCGATGAACCACACCTCGCCGGGCGCGAGCACGCCTGTCAGCGCGATCAGCGTGGGGTTGGTGCCGCCGTTCGCGTAGCGTCCCAGGGCCAGCGTCGAGAGGTCGAGCGGGCCGTCGCCGACGTTGGTCAGCTCGATGAAGCGCGCGTTGCTGTCGAGCGGGTCACAGATCTCGGTGAGCATCGCGCGCCCGAGAGGCGGGACCGCCGTGTCGACGGGCGTGTCGACCGGGGTGTCGACTGGGGTGTCGACCGGGGTGTCGACTGGGGTGTCGACCGGGGTGTCGACCGGGGTGTCGACTGGGGTGTCGACGGGCGTGTCGACGGGCGTGTCGACGGGCGTGTCGACGGGCGTGTCGACGGGCGTGTCGACGGGCGTGTCGACCGGGGTGGCGGTATCGGCCGCGCCGGTGTCAGCGGGAGGCGGCGAGGTCGGCGCGCCCGGAGAGGGCGTGCCGCCGACGAACCACTCATCAAGGGTGAACGTGGGGTTGGGGGCGGACACGTCGAACCGACGCGTCGCGCAGGTGTTCGTGTATTCCCAAGCCGTTCCATTGCCGTCGACGCCGTAGTCGCCGTAGACGTCATCGAAAGGGGCGACCGGTGTGCCGGAGGGGCCGAGCGCGTAGACGTCGTTCCCGTTCCCGTTGATCTGCGCGCTGGTCTGGTCGGGCACGGTGCCGAAGGTGAGCTGCCAAGCCGCGGCGTCTGCGCCGTTCGAGGCGATCAGCCACGTCGCGCCGGCCGCGAGCGTGACATCGGGCAGGACGATCTCGGAGCCGGTCAGACCGCCGTTGCTGAAGCGGTACACGGACCGCCCCCCGAGCGACGCGTCGTCGGGGCCGGGGTTGTACAGCTCGATGTAGCGGTAGGCGAAGTCGGTCGGGTCGCAGACCTCAGACAGCAGCACCAAGCCGGTGAGCGAAGCTGTGCCGGTGTCGGTCGGCGTATCGACGGGGCTGTCGACGGGGGTGTCGACGGGGGTATCGACGGGGGTATCGACGGGGGTATCGACGGGGGTATCGACGGGGGTATCGACGGGCGTATCGGCCGGCGTATCGGCCGGGACCGAGGTGTCACCCGGTCCCGGGTCCGCCGCGGTCGTGCCAGGCGTGGCCGTTGCGCCGATCGTCCACTCCCCGAGCGTGAAGGTGGGGTTGGCCTCGGTGACGGTCGATAGACGGGCCGCGCAGGTGTCGGTGTATTCCCACGCCGTGCCGGTACCATCGACGCCGTAGTCGCCGAAGACGTCCTCGAAGGGGGCGACCGCGGCCCCGGACGGTCCGAGCGCGTAGACGTCGTCCCCGTTGCCGTTGATGCTTCCGCTGAACAGGTCGGGGACCACTCCGTACGTCGCTTGCCATGCGGCCGACGTCGGCCCCGTGCTTGCGATGACGAACGTCTCTCCGGGTTGAAGCACGCGGTCGGGCAGCGCGACCTCGGTGCCGGTGAGGGCCCCGTTGCTGAAGCGGTACAGCGACCGGCCGAGGAGGTTGGTCGGACCGGGTCCGGGGTTGGTCAGCTCGACGAAGCGGTAGGTGAAGTCCGACGGATCGCAGACCTCGGAGATCAGCAGCGGCCCGCCGACGACCGCCGGGAAGGTGTCGAGCGGCGGGATCGCGGTGTCGGACGTGTCGGATGTGGCAGCGGTGTCGACGGCGACCGAGGTGTCGACGGGCGGCGCGACGGTCTCGCCGTCGGGCGAGGCGGCGACCCCGAACGACCACTCCGCGAGGTCGAACGCGTCGGTCGGACCGGCCACCGAGGGCAGGCGCGCGGCGCAGTCGTCCTCGTACTCCCAGTCGGTGCCCGTGCCGTCGACGCCGATGACGCCGAACACGTCGATGACGGTGCCTTGGTACGCCAAGGCGTAGGCGTCGTCGCCGTTGCCGCTGATCGTGCTGTTGAACAGGTCGGGGACGACGCCGTAGGCGGCGAGCCAGTCGGCTTCCGCCCAGCCCGAGTTCGCGACGACGTAGCGCTCGCCGGCCGCGAGCGTCACCGCGGGAAGGGCCACGTTGGAGGGGTTCGTGCCGCCGTTCGCGTAGCGCTGCACCGTCCACCCATCGAGGGAGACCGCGTTCGCCGAGACGTTGAGGATCTCGACGAAGCGCGCTTGGTAGGCCGTCGGGTCGCAGACTTCGCTCAGGATGAGGTCGGACGGTGTGGCGACCGGCGCGCCGCCACCCGAGTCGGTGTCGCCGCCACCACCGCCGCCGCCGCTGGTGTCGGTACCGGGGTCGGTGTCGACCGGGGTGCTGGTGTCGACGGGAGGGAGGTCGCCGCACGAATCGTTGGCGGCTCCTGGAGATCCGAGGTCGGTGGTGGATGCGATGGCGGTGGTGGCGGCGCACCATGCGGCCGCGTCGTCGTTGAGCGTGGGCCCTTCTCGGCGGGGGTCGAGTTGAAGGGCTGCGCCGATCGGGACCGTCCAGCCGGTGTAGTCAACCTCGTCGATCAACGCGCCCGCGGCGCTCAACCCGACGCGGTCGCCGCCGTTGCTCAGCGCGATCGTGCTCGGGTAGGGATGCTGGCCGACCGTGGCGGTGAATCCGTAGCAAGAGGTCGAGAGCGGGGTGCGGTAGAGGATGAACCGCGTGTTCGGCTGGATCACGGCGTGGGTCGGCACCGAGAACAAGGTGCCTCGGTCCGAGATTTCGAGACCGAACAGGTCCAAGCCCTCGGTGCCCTTGTACAAGACCTCGACATACTCCGCGTCGTCGTCGGCGCACGCGGTGCTGTCGACCATGATCTCGGTGAGGACCAGGTCGCCGGGCGCGAGCGCGCCGACGCCGATCTGGTTGCTCGGCGTGTCGCTCGGGGTGTCGCTGGACGAGTCAACGGGGGTGTCCGTCGGGTCGGTCTCGGTCGGCGTGTCGTCGGGATCGATGGCGGTGTCGGTCTCGGCGGTGTCCTTGGTCGGTTCGGAACCGTTGCAAGCAACGAGCGCGGCGAGGACGAGCCAGAGGTTGATCGGACGCATGCGGACTCCACGGGGAGGCCTTCTCTAACCCAACGAGGCTGGATCCGCGACGTCCGTCGCAGGGTTGTCGCGGGAACGGCCAACACGCGCCGGGCCTGCACGGCGCCACCCGGTGGGGGCGTCGTCGTCGTGCCGGGTGTCGTCAGGGGATGCCGACGCTCATCAACGTGCGCACCGTCCCCGAGACCTGCCATCCACTCCCTGACGAGGCCAAGACCGGGCCGCCTTCGACGCGCCCGCCCAGTCGGATGCCCCCGACGTCGCCCTCGGCGCCGACGATCAAGGGCAGCGCGCCCCGGAACGCAACGCTGGGGTACACCGTGAGGTCGTTCTCGAGGCGAAGCCCAAGATCGAGGTCCACCGCCTTGTCGGCGTGCAACGAGACGGCGAAGCCGGGATGGCCGAGACCCACGCGCACGCCGACGCGGCCGCTCGCGCCGGCGAGGCCGAACTGCACGGGCACATCGAGGGTGAACGCGGCGCCCCCGTGGGCCACGCCGCGCACCGGCAACCGAAACCCCAACGCCGGGGTGAACGCGAAGACGCCGAGGTCGAGGTCGTCGGCGTACGACAGTCGGACATGCGGCCGCAGCTCGAACGCGCCGTGTTCGATGCGGAGTCGGACGCCGCCGTCGAGCCACGGGAAGCCGAAGTCCACGTAGCCCTGGGTGTCGCCGACGATGCGGCCGCCGTTCATGTTGCCGCCGGCGAAGGCGGGTGTCGACAGCGTACAACCGAGAGCGACCCCCGCGAACCAGCGACCGAAGGCCGCCTGACGGCTCAAGGTAGGCCGATGCTGACGAGCGCCCGCACGGTGCCGCCCACGCCGCTGTACGGGCCGTAGGCGAAGAACGCCGGGCCACCCTCGATACGCCCGCCGAGGCGGATGCCGCCGACGTCGCCCTCGGCGCCGATCACCAGCGGCACCGCGCCGGAGAAGGTGACACCGGGGTAGACGGAGAGGTTGTCTTCGAACCGGATGCCGAGGTCGAGCTCGACGACGTCGGCGGCGTTGTAGGTGACGGCAAAGCCGGGGTGCCCGAGGCCGACGCCGAGCGCGACGCCCCCGCTACCGCCGGGAATGCCCGGCGCGAAGCCGAGCGTGACCGGCACATCGAAGGTGAGCGCGGCGTCCCACTCGCCGAGCTTCTTGAGCGGGACGCGGAACGCGACCCCCGGCGACAGGCCCAGCGCGCCCACCGCGAGTCCCTCGGCGTACGAGAACTTGAGGTGCGGGCGGAGCTCGAACTTGCCGTCGTTCATCGGCAAGCGCACGCCACCGTCGATCCACGGAAACCCGGCCTCGACGTAGCCTTGGGTGTCTTCGACGATGCGTCCACCGTTCATGTTGTCACCGGCCCAAGCCGACGATGAGACGAGAAGGGAAGCGACGAACAGGCGCATGAGAGCCTCCGTGCTCGGGGGTTAGCCGTGCACCTCGCGCGGCGCAAGTCCAACGAAGGACGTGCTTGCGCTGCAAGTGCCACGCAGGTTTCGGCGCTCCAAGGGGCGCGCAGGGTCGTGCGCGTCGGGTTCGTCGTCGTGCGTTACGGGCGGGTCAGGGGGGAGCATGGCCAACGAGGACAAGCCCAAGGCCCTACGGCCACCTTCGGCGTACCGGATCGAGGTTGTGCGACGTCGCTGCACCGGCGTCGGCACGTGCATCGAGCGCGCGCCGAGGACGTTCGATCTCGACGACGATGCGGTCGCCTTCGTCCGCAAGAGCAACGGGGACGACGATGTGCGGATCCTCGACGCGGCGAAGGCCTGCCCGCAGGACGCGGTTCTCGTTTTTGACGCCGCGTCCGGGGCGCGCGTGTGGCCGATCGAAGGGGGCTGACAAGCGGCGCGTGTCGGTGGTACACTCCCCGCATGCCGCCTGTCGCTCGACTTTTTGATTACCACGTCTGCCCGATGGTCACGGGCAAGGTTCCGCACGTGGGCGGTCCGATCGTTCAGGCGAGCGGCAACGTCAAGGTCGGCGGTTTGCCGGCGGCGCGCGTCGGGGACCGTGCGATCTGCAACGGCCCTCCGGATGCCATCGCCGCCGGTACCCCCACCGTGCGCGTCAACGGTCGACCTCTCGCACGGCTCGGAGATCCCACCGTGCATGGGGGCCGCATCGTCGGTGGATGCGGCAACGTCTTCGCGGGGACGGTCGGCGCGGGGTCAGGTCCGAACAAGCCGAGCGCGCCGGTCAGGCCGCCCTCGGCGCCGGGCGGCATGGGTGCGGACGGCGGCGATCAGGGTGCGGCGGATGGTCGCCCCGACAAGGGTCGGCGTCCCGGGGGCGGCCGACCGGGGCGTCCTGGTCGTCCGGGCGGTGGTTCGGCGGGGGACGGCCCTGGCGGCTGGCAGCGTCCGCCGGGATGGCGGCCGCGTCCGGTGCGTCCGCCGGCTTGGTGGAACCATGGTGGCGACAGCACGCGCCCAGAGACGCCGCGTCCTGGGGGGCGGCCTCGTCCGCCGGGTCGGCCACGTCCGCCATGGCAGGGAGATGGGCGTCCCCCGCGTCCGCCACGGCCCGGTGAGGGGGCAGGCCACGATCGCCCGGATCGTCCAGTGCGTCCACCCGGGGGCGGTCATGGCGTTCGCCCCGTGGTTCCTGGCCCGGGCGCGGTGACGCGTCCTGTGTTGGGCGGACGTCCTGTGCGGGGGCCGACGGTCCCGGTGCGGCCTCGCCCGCCGCGTCCGACGCATGGGGTCGGTCCCGGCGCGGGCACACGCCCGGTGCGGGGTGGCGGCGGTCCTGTCGGGGGCACCGGCGCGCGTCCGCCTACGCATGCCGGAGCGGGTCCTTGGTCCTCGTCCTACGCCGGCCCGTCGGATGCTTGGCTGGCAGAGCGCGCTTGGCGGATGAGCGCCGCGTACTACCAGGGATCGGGCGTTCGCATCGTTCCGCCCGACGGTTCCGGACCGGGTCCTGGCGCGGCGACGTTCCGCCCGAGCAAGGCACAGGTCCGGCGGATGTTGCGCAGGCTGGGGCGTCGTCGCGGTCGTTGACGCGCGCCGTCAGTCTCCGTGCTGCTTGACGCGGAAGCCCGGGTGGAGCGCTTCGTCGAGCACGGCCGCGTAGCGCGGCTCGCCGCGGACGTAGGCCTCGGCGAACGCCGTGAGGTACGTCGCGAGGACCGGCACCGTCTCGATCGTCGGCGTGTTCGACGGTCCGCATCCATCGGCGGACGCGCCGGGCTGGAACACCTCGATCACATCGAGCCCGACGTCGTCGCAGACCGAGATGAACGAGTAGTGACCCCCCTCGGGGATGCGGATCCAGCGGTCGCGGGCATCGTCGAGGGCTTCCCACGCGGGCTGGGCCTCGGTCGCATCGGGCGTGGTGAGGTCACCACCCGCGCTCTGTAGCAACGTCGGGATCGGGAGCGCAGCGAGGGCGCCTTCTGCGAAGCTCGACACCAACGCCGGCGCTTGCGGGGCGATGGCGTCGATGCGCGGGTCGATGAACCCACCGTCGAGCGCATCCTGAACGTCGGGGTTCAGCGCGAGCAAGCAGTCCTCGTCGGTGTCGGTGGCGTCGCATCCAGCGGCCCACAGCGCGCTCTGGTTGGCGACGCCGCCCGCTGAGAAGGTGGTGTAGCCGCCGAAGGAATGTCCGAAGAGGAACACCTGGTCGAGGTCGGCCTCGAGATCGGGCAGCGCACCGGCGTCTGCCAAATCCAGCAGCGCCGTGACATCGCGGGGACGGTTGACCATCGTCGCGAGGAACGGCTCGCCGCCGCCGCCGATCAGGTCGAACGAGGTGTTGCCGACGTGGTCGGCCGACAGCACGATCCAGCCGTGCGAGGCGAGTCGCTCGGCGAAGGGGTAGGCGATCAGGCCGAGACCGCCGCTCCCGTGGCTGTAGACGGCGACCGGATGGGGTCCTGGGGCAGGAGCGGGTGCGTCTTGGGCGAGCGGCGCTTCACGTTCGACGATGCCTGCGACCAGGTAGGTGGCGCGGGCGTCGGATGGCGCGGCCGCTGGGTACCAGACTTCGACCGGGAGCTCGCGGACCCCGGTGCCATCGGGCGTCCCCCACGGCGGCGCCCACGAGGTCGTGGTCTTGGCGTAGCCGACGCCGTTGGCGCCCGGCGCGCTCGCGGAAGCCACCGCGTCGAAGTCGACCGTGTCCGGTGCGTCGTCGGGGGTGCACCCGATCCACAGCGGCAGCAGGAGGGCAGCCCTCACTTGGGGCAGGACCGGGCGATGACACCGGCCGGATCGGCCTCGAACTTCGACTTGCAGCCGTCGCTGCACAGGTGGAAGCTGTGTCCGGCGTGGTCGACGGCGAACTCGGCGCTGCCGTCCATCTTGAGGTTGCAGTTCGCACACTTCGAGACGGTGGCGTCGTCGGCGCCGTCGGCGGCGTCGGCGGCGTCGATGCACGCCGAGAGCGCGGCGGCGTCGAGCGGGGCAGGAGCGGGGGGCGACCCGCCACAGGCGGCGAGCAGGGTGGCGATCAGGACGTAGCGCATGGGCACCTCACGGGGCGCTATAGCCGGTCCGCCGCCCCGTGTGACGTCACGGATGTGCAGCGCGACGGTCGAGCTCGTCGTCGATGATCGCGCGGAAGGCGTCGGCGGGCTGCGCGCCGCTCAACATGCGCCCGTTGATGAAGAACGCCGGCGTTCCGCTGACGCCCGCCGCCGAGGCGGCGGCGAGGTCGGCGTCGACGCCGTCGCGGCCGCCTCCGGCGCTGACGCATGCCTCCCATGCCGCGACGTCGAGGCCGATCGCTCCCGCCTGCCGACGAAGTCCCGCTGCGTCGAGCGCGGACGCGTTGGCGTACAACGCGTCGTGGAACGCCCAGAACTTGCCTTGCTTGCCCGCGCATTCGGCCGCCTCGGCGGCTCCGCGCGCATGCTCGTGGAAGTCGAGGGGCAGGTGGCGGTAGGTGACGCGGACCTGATCGCCGTATCCGGCGACGGCTTGGCGCACGCTCTCGGCCGCGCGGGCGCAATAAGGGCACTGAAAGTCGGCGAACTCGACGATCTCGATCGGCGCGGTCGGAGCGCCCTTGCTCGGCGCGTCGGCACGGACGGGGACAGCGACCCGCACCGGCTCGGTGAGCAGGCGCGGCTTGTAGACGGCGCGGAGCTCGCCGAGGAACGCCGCGAACCGCTCGCCGAGCGCGGGGTCGCGCAGGAGTGCCGCGACCTGACGGCGTACATCCGCTTCGGGCATGCCCTTGGGGATTCGGGCCTTGTTGTCTTTGATCCAAGCGTCGATCTCGCGCTCGTCGGCGGGTGCCACCTTGCCCTCGACCTCGGCCTGAAGCAGGGCTTCGACGGTGACACCGCGCTTGTCGGCTTCGAGCTGCACCATACGGCTCTCGATCGCCTCTTCGATCGCGGCGTCGCGCGCCTCAGTGAACGTCTGACGTGCCTCGGCCACCGCCGCGGCGATCTCCGCAGCGATGACGTCGCTGCTGAGATCCTGGCCGCCGACGCGCGCGATCACGGGAGGAACAGCGGGAAGCGTCATGTCATCGGCGCGTGCGGAGGACAGCAGCGCGGCGAGCGCGAACAACATCGGGGCTCCATGGGAAAGGCTGGGCCAAAAGCGAACCCGGGACGGCTGGGTTGCCGTCCCGGGAAGGGGTCATGTCGACGCGGGTTCTATGAACAGCCCGAGGTGTTCCCGCAGGTCATACACTTCATGCAGGTGCCGTTTCGAACCAGTGTGAAGGACTGGCAACTCGAACACCCTTCGCCTTCGTAGCCCTTGGCTCGCGCCTCTTCGATCTTGCGCCGACGCTCTTGGACGGCGGTGTCGACCCCCGCGCCGAGGGCGACGGTCGCCGCTGCCGAATGCGTCGCCGCCGCGTTGGCGCGTGCGGCCACGACGGGCGCGACGCGGGCGGGTGCCTCGTCGACGTCGATCGCCATCGAGACGAACGAGCTGCCGATGCGGGTCTGCTCTTCGTCGTCCCACGACGGGCCCTCTTCGCCCTCGTGCATCGCGTCGTGGCGGAGGTCCTCCTCAGACACGTGCGCGAGGTCGTTGCGACCCAAGTATTGGATCGCGAGCTCACGGAAGATGTAGTCGATGACCGACGTCGCCATCTTGATCCGGTCATGACCGTCGACCATGCCGTTCGGCTCGAAGCGCGAGAACACGAACTGCTCCGCGAACTTCTCGAGCGGAACGCCGTGCTGCAGGCCGATCGAGATCGCGATCGCGAACGAGTTCATCAGGCTGCGGAAGGCGGCGCCCTCCTTGTGCATGTCGACGAAGATCTCGCCCAAGGTGCCATCTTCGTACTCGCCCGTGCGCAGGAACACCTTGTGGCCGCCGACCACGGCCTTCTGGGTGTATCCGCCGCGACGGTTGGGCAGCCGACGGCGCTTGGCGAGGTAGCGGTAGACGACCCTCTCGGCGATCTCGACGACGGTCGGCTGGGGCGTCACGAGGTCGACCTCGGCGGGCTTGCTCGCTTGCAGACCCGCGAACAAGTCGTCGGCGAGCGCGGCCGAGAGCGGCTGGCTGAGCTTGGAGCCGTCGCGGTACAGGGCATTCGCCTTGATGCCGAGCTGCCACGACATAAGGTAGGCCTTCTTGACCTCGTCGACGGTGGCCTCGTTCGGCATGTTGATCGTCTTGCTGATCGCGCCGCTGATGAAGGGCTGGCAGGCGGCCATCATCTTGATGTGGCCCTCGACGCTGATGTAGCGCTGGCCGTTCTTGCCGCACTTGTTGGCGCAGTCGAACACGGGGTAGTGCTCGGCCTTGAGGAACGGCGCGCCTTCGACCGTCATCGCACCGGTGGCGTAGGTGTTCGCCGCCGCGACCTCTTCCGCGGTGAAGCCCAAGCGCGCGAGCAGGTCGAGGCCGGGGTGGTTCAGCTCCGCCTCGCTCAAGCCGAGGGCTTGGCTGCAGAACTCGCGGCCGAGCGTCCAGACGTTGAACAAGAACTTGATGTCGAACGCCGACCGCATCTGGCCTTCGAGCTTGTCGAGGATCGCGTCGGTGAATCCGAGGGCGCGCAAGGCCTCGTGGTTCACCCCGGGCGCGCCGATCAGGCTGCCGTGCCCGGTGGCGTAGCGGACGATCGCCTCGACCTGCGGCTCGCTGTAGCCGAGCTTGCGGAGGGCAGGCGGGACGGACTCGTTGATGATCTTGAAGTAGCCGCCGCCGGCGAGCTTCTTGAACTTCACGAGCGCGAAGTCAGGCTCGACGCCGGTGGTGTCGCAGTCCATCACCAACCCGATCGTGCCCGTGGGGGCGATGACCGAGTGCTGCGCGTTGCGGAAGCCGAACTCTTCGCCCAGCGCGAGGGCCTTGTCCCACGCGACCTGCGCGGCCGCGAGGAGGTTGGGCTGCGACACCCGCGCGTCGATGCCCACCGGCCGGATGCTGAGCCCCTCGTAGGCGTTGGACGGCTCGTTGTACGCCGCGCGTCGATGGTTGCGGATCACGCGGAGCATCGACTCGCGGTTGTCCTTGTACTTGGGGAAGGGGCCGACGGCGTGGGCCATCCGCGCCGACTCAGCGTAGCCTTCGCCGGTGAGGATCGCCGACAAGCACGCGCACACCGCGCGCCCTTCGGCGCTGTCGTACGCGATGCCCATGCGCATCAGGAGCGCGCCGAGGTTGGCAAAGCCCAGACCCGTCGTGCGGTACTCGTACGACTGCTTCGCGATGGTGTACGACGGGAACTGCGCCATCGCGACGCTGATCTCGAGGACCATCGTCCACAGGCGGATGGCGTGGATGTAGCCGTCGACATCGAACGTGCCCGCGGCGTCGTCGTAGAAGCGCGTCAGGTTGATCGAGGCGAGGTTGCACGCGGTGTCGTCGAGGAACATGTACTCGGAGCACGGGTTCGAGGCGTTGATCCGCCCCCCGGCGGGGCAGGTGTGCCACTCGTTGATCGTGGTGTCGAACTGAACACCGGGGTCGGCGCACGCCCAAGCGGCGAACGAGATCTTGTCCCACAGGTCGGTCGCGCTGACTGAACGCGCCACCTTGCCGTCGGTGCGACGGATCAGGTTCCACGCCTCGTCGCGCTGCACCGCCTCCATGAAGGTGTTCGGGATGCGGACGGAGTTGTTGGAGTTCTGACCGCTCACGGTGACGTACGCTTCACCCTGCCAGTCGGTGTCGTAGACCGGGAACTCCATCGACGTGTAGCCCTGCTTGGCGAACTGCACCGTGCGGAAGATGTAGTTGTCGGAGATGCGGGCATCGCGCGCAGCGACGACGGCGTCACGCAGCGCGTCGTTCTTGCGGGGCTCGAACCGGTCGTCGCCGGTGAGACCCGAGGTGTGGCAGGCCTTCAGGATCGCGTTGAGGTGCTTCTCGTTGGCGATGCTGCCCGTGACGAGGGCGGCGACCTTCTGCTCCTCCATGACCTTCCAGTCGACGAACGACTCGATGTCGGGGTGGTCGAGGTCGAGGCACACCATCTTGGCGGCGCGGCGGGTGGTGCCGCCCGACTTGATCGCGCCCGCGGCGCGGTCGCCGATCTTGAGGAAGCTCATCAGGCCGCTGGACTGCCCGCCGCCCGAGAGGCGCTCGCCCTCGCCACGGAGGTTGCTGAAGTTCGTGCCGGTGCCCGACCCGTACTTGAACAGGCGCGCCTCGCGCGTCCACAGATCCATGATGCCGCCGTCACCGACGAGGTCATCCTCGACCGCCTGGATGAAGCAGGCGTGCGGCTGGGGACGCTCGTAGGCCGACTTTGACTTGAGCGTCTTGCCCGTCTTGCTGTCGGTGTAGTGGTGGCCTTGCGGCGGGCCGTCGATGCCGTACGCCCAGTGCAGGCCGGTGTTGAACCACTGCGGGCTGTTCGGGGCGACCATCTGGTTCGCGAGCATGAAGCTCAGCTCATCGTAGAACGTCCGCGCATCGTCCTCGGTCGTGAACATGCCCTCGCGCCAACCCCAGTACGTCCAGCAGCCCGCCATCCGGTGGAACACCTCGCGCCCGTCGTTCTCGCCGCGGTGACGCTCCTTCTCCGGGAGGTTCGCCACGGCCGGCACGTCGATCTTGGACGGCTGCAAGAAGGTGGGAACGCCCTTCTCGTCGACCTTGCGCAACGCCACCGGCACGCCCGCCTTGCGGAAGTACTTCTGCGCGAGGATGTCGGTGGCGACCTGCGACCAACCCTCCGGCACCTGAACGTTGGGATTGGAGAAGACGACCGAGCCGTTCGTGTTGCGGATCTCGGAGGTGCGGGTGGTGAACTTGAGGTTGGCGTACGGATCGCTGAGGCCGACGGTGAAACGACGTTCGACGTGCATGGTGGCTCCCGGGCGGGATGGGCTGCGGGGTGGACGGGGCGTGGGATCGGATCCAACGGGGATGTCGATCGGGCGACGCGCGGGGGCCTTCCGCGCGGAAGGTTCGTCGCGTCGCAGGGGAGACGGGCGGGCGCCCGACACGCCCAACCACTTTATCTTGGGGTCGCTGCGGCGGGAAGGCCCTAGGGGTTGGGTTTCCGGTCAGATTTCGACCGCGGCGGATCCATGCACAACCCTCCGCCGCGGGAGCATCGGCCCGGGGCCGATCGCGGTTCTACTATCCACAGCTCTCCACGCACTTCTCCATAGGGTATCCATAGGCAAAATTTTTGGGGACGTCCGGCAGGGCGACGGTGGCGAGTGGCGCGCGCTGCTGGTCGGCTCACAGGTCGCGGGCGGCGTCCTCGGCGGTACGACGGATCGACTCCAGGCCGCGGCGAAGGATCTTCCAGGCTTCTTCGACGTCCGCTCGCGGTTCGGGCGGCGCCGACTCGAGG
>JBEIFN010000023.1:0-16582 GCA_040382435.1 Alphaproteobacteria bacterium | reverse complement strand
CAGCTGGGTTTGGCCTACGCGATCGGCGCGAACTTCTCGAGCGGACTCGACGGCGGCACGTTCGTCGCGTCGCTCACCACCGAGACAGAGGCCGCGGACCGTGCGCGCGACGCGCTCGACGGGGTGCTCCGTGGGCTGCTCGCGCGCCCATTCACCGAGGACGAGCTCGACCGCGGCCGCCGGATGATGCTCGGCCGTCAAGCCGTCCGTCAGCAGCGGCCGCTCGCGCGCGCCGCGTCGTTCACCCGCCGTGCGCGGTTCGGGCTGCCTTGGACGCGGGCAACCCTCGCCGAGCGCCTCGCCGCGCTGCGGGCCCCGGCGGTCGCCGACGCGTTCGCGCGCATGGTGACCGAGGGCGTCACCACGGTCACCGTCCGGGGCCGTCAGGCGAACGCGTGACGGGGCGCCCCGACGGCTGGGGGCTGTACGTCCACGTGCCGTGGTGCCGTGTCCGATGCCCGTACTGCGCGTTCGATGTCAGCCCAGACCGCCAGCGCCCGAGCGACGAGGCCGCGTACGTCGAGGGCGTGCTCGCCGAGGTCCGGCGACGCCGGGTGGACTTCGCTGGGGAACCCCGAACGATCTACCTCGGCGGCGGCACGCCGAGCCGGCTCTCCCCCGAGTCGATCGAGCGGCTCCTCGCCGGGCTACGTCCCCCCAGCGGGGTCGAAGAGTTGACGATCGAGGCCAACCCCGAGGATGTGGATCGCGACTGGGCCGCGCGCGTCATGCGCGCCGGGGTCGACCGGGTCTCACTCGGCGTCCAAACCCTCTCGCCCGCCCTCGCGCAGCGGATCAGCCGCCGAAGCAGCCAGCGACACGCGGCCCACGCGGTCGACGCGCTGCGCGACGCCGGCGTGCGCAACGTCTCGGTCGACGTGATGGTCGGGCTGCCCGGCGCGACGCACCAAGACGAGCTGGTCGCGCTCGACGCCCTCCTCGCGCTCGACGTCGAACACATCAGCCTCTACGGGCTGACCGCCGAACCCGGGACGCCCTTCGGACAGGCGACCGACCGCCTGCGTCTCCCCGACGACGACGACGCCGCCGACCGCCTGACCGCGGTGGTCGAGCGGCTCCAAGGCGCCGGGTACGAGCGGTACGAGCTGAGCAACTTCGCGCGTCCCGGATTTCGCGCCCGTCACAACGAGGGGTACTGGACCGACCGCCCCTACCTCGGCGTCGGCCCCTCCGCGCACAGCGATCGGCCCGACGATGTACGCACCGTGGACGTCCGTGGCGCGTCCGCCTGGATCGCCGCCGAAGACCGCGTCGCCAGCCACGAGGTGAGCACCGGGCGCACCCGCGCCGCCGACCTGCTCCTCGCGGGGCCGCGCCACGTCGAAGGGCTCGCGCGCGCCTACCTCGTCGAACGCTCGGGCTGGGACGTCGAAACCGCGCGGCTCGCGGCGTGGGTCGACGCGGGCATGTTGGCCCCCACCGAGGCCGTGATCCGTCTCGGACCTCGGGGGCCGCTCGTCGCCGACGCCGTCGTCGCCAAGCTGTGCGACGCGCTGACACCGGCGTCCGCCGCGGCAATCGGCTAAACGCCTGCCCATGGAACGCGATCCCTACAACGTCCTCGGGGTCACCCGGGACGCCGACGCCGACGCCATCAAGCGCGCCTACCGGGCGCTCGCGTTGCGGTGGCACCCCGACCGCAACCCCGGCAGCGCCGAGGCCGAGGAGCGGTTCAAGGCCGTGACGGAAGCGTGGCGCGTGCTCGGCGATCCCGAGTCGCGCGCCCGCTACGATCGACTCGGCCCGCTCTACCATGAGGACGGCCGCCCCCCGCGACCCGATGAAGTCGGGGATCTCCTCGGTCGGATGTGGCGCAACTTCACCGGCAAGGGCCCGAGCGAAGCGGGTGAATCGATCGAGCGGACCGTCGAGATCACGCTCGCCGACGTGCTGGCGGGTTGCCGCCCGACGGTCGACGTCCAACGCCACGTCCGGTGCGCGGCGTGCGAGGGCCACGGGGCGCCCGCGCGCGGCCGCGAGCCGTGCAAGCACTGCGAGGGCTCCGGGCGGTCCAGCGGACCTCGGCTGTTCCGCGCGACCTGCCACGGGTGCGACGGGCGCGGCTTCACCGTCCGCGAGCCGTGCGCAGCCTGCCGCGGTGACGGACGACTGCTCCGCCGCGAGCCGCTCAGGGTCGTCGTGCCTCCCGGCGTCGCGACAGGCCATGTCCTGAAAGTGGCCGGCAAAGGCCATGAAGCACGACCGATCGGTCGCGGCGCACCCGGGCCCACCGGCGACCTCCTGTGCGCGATCCACGTGGCGCCCCATCCGTGGCTGGTCCGTCGCGGCGACGACCTGCACGCCAAGGTGCCCGTACCTGTCCATGAGGCGATCTTCGGCGCGGAGCTGTCGATCGCCAGCCTCGACGGAAGCGTCGGTTGGACCCTCGCGCCGGGCACGGCACCCGGCCGGACCACGCGCTTCGCCGGACGCGGCCTACCGTCCGCGCGCAACGGCGTCCGCGGCGATCTCGTCGTCGAGCTCGACGTCGAGCTGCCCACCGGGATGACCGCCGCGGAAGCCGAGCGCGTCGCCGCGGGTTTTCGCACGCTCGATCCAGCGCGTTATCCGCGCGCCACCGCGCACCGCGCCGCGCGATCGTCGACCCCTTCCGGGAGCCGCTGAATGTCCCTCCGCCGCAGTCCCCTCGTCCTCCTGCTCGCCGTCAGCACGCTCGCGTACGCGCGCGGCCCCAAGAAGACGCCAACGCCCGAGGAGCTGCCGACGCCCGAGGCCCCGACGACGACGCCCGAAGTCGTGACACCGCCGCCCCCGCCGCCGCCCTCCCCGTGGGAGCAAGCCACGCTCGACGCCGCGCAGGGCGACTTCAACGGCGTCCGCGCCCTGGCCCCCGAGCGCGCCGCAAGCACCGACCCGGTCGTGTCCGCCGAGGCCAAGCGCCGACTCGACGCCGCCGACGACGCGCTCTGCGAGGCCACCACCGTGGTCGGCCTGCTGCTGCCGTTCACCGGCAAGTACGAGAAGGTCGCGATCTCCGTCCAAGAGGCGGTGCGCGCCGCTTACCTGCATGCGGGCGGCACCGACGCCGACGTCCGGCTGCGCGCCATCGCGTCGGACGGCTCGCCCGAGTCCGCCGTCGCCGGCCTCACGCTCGCCGCCGCCGACCCCTGCCTGATCGGCGTCGTCGGCCCGCTCCGCACCGATGACGCGACGCCGGTGGCCGCCGAGGCCCAACGCCTCGGGGTGCCGCTCGTCTCGCTCTCCGCCGGCCACGTCGCCAACGCCGAACAGCCGTGGGTCTTCTCCGCCGGCTACACGCTGCACGAACAGGTCCTCGATCTCGCCGCCCACGCCAAGGTCGAAGCCTGGGACGAGGTCGCCCTGTACGCGCCCGACAGCCCCTACGGTCGCACCGTCGCGACCAAGCTGACCGAGGCGCTCCTCGCCAACGGCGTCCACGTCGTCGTCGACCAGCGGTACACCTCGAACAGCCGCGAAGCGCAGACCCGCCAGCTCGACGCCCTCGTCGCGTCGATCACCGCATGGAAGTCGCCCACAACCACGCCCCCGGGCACGCCTGCGCGCGCCCTCGACGCGATCCTCGTGCCCGACGACGCCAAGATCGTCGCCTACGTCGCCGCCCAGCTCTCCGCCAAGCTCCCCGAGGTCGGTGCGACCGTGCCGCTCGCCGGGCTCGCGTCGTGGAACAAGAACGAGCTGCTGCAGCCGTGGACGCCCGGCCTGACCCGAGCGCGCTTCACCGACATCGCCCCGGCCCACCCGCCGATGCCGCCGCCGCCGCCGCCCGTCGACCCCAACGCGCCCGCTCAGGCACCGACAGCGCCGCCACCGCCGCCGCCGCCGCCCGAGCTGCTGTGGGCGCCCCCCGAGGCGATCGCAACGACCGACGCCGCGTTCTTCACGGCGCTGTCGCGGCACCCCACCGCGCTCGAGCTCACCGCATGGGACGCCGGTCTGCTCGTCGCCAGCACGCTTCGCGCCGATGTGCGCGCGCGCTGGCAATGGGCCGAGGCCCTGCAAGGCGCCACGCTCGACGGCTCTCCCACGGGGTGGCACGGTTTCGAGCCCGTGGGGCGTACCGCGCAGCGCGTGCGCGGCATATGGTACGCTTCCCCAACGGGGTTTTCGCCAAACCCCTGAGCGCGCATCGCGCGACGCCCTCGCACCCCGGATCCCCGCCTGAAACCCCGACCTGCTCCGACCGACGACGCGCTCCGCGGTGAAGCCAAGCACATCGAGGCGATCCTCCACGTCGCGCCCTCGCTGCCAAGCTGGGTCCAGGTGGGACCGGGAGACGACGCCGCCGTCGTCGACGGCCGCACGGCGGTCACGGCGGACGCCTTGATCGAAGGTGTGCACTTCGACGACCGCTGCGCTGCGGCCGACGTCGGTTTCAAGGCCCTCGCCGTCTCGGTCAGCGATCTCGCCGCGATGGGCGCGCGGCCGCGATGGGCCGTCCTCTCGCTCGCTGTTCCCGCAGACGACGGCGCCGCGGGCGCACGTTGGGTCGAGGGCTTTGCAGAAGGCCTCGCCACCGCATGTCACCGCTGGGAGGTGGCCCTCGTCGGCGGCGACACCGTTCGGTCCCCCGGCCCTCGCGCGATCAGCCTCACGCTGGCTGGCGAGCTCGTCGGACGCGCCCTGCACCGCAGCGGCGCGCGGCCAGGCGACGAGGTGTGGGTCACCGGCACGCTCGGACTCGCCGGGCAAGGCTGGCGGCACGCGGCCCCCTCGCCCGAAGCCCGCGAGGCATGGCGACGGCCCGACCCACCGCTGGCGTTCGCGCTCGCGCTCGCCGCGGCGGGGCTCGCCACGGCCGCCCTCGACCTCTCCGACGGACTCGCCGTGGACGCCGGCCGGCTCGCCGCGGCATCCGGCGTCGCCCTGCAGATCGTGCGCGACGCGCTCCCGTGCGCGCCCGGTGACGACGCCGTCATCGACGCCACGCGCGGCGGCGAAGACTACCAGCTCCTGTTCACCGCATCACCCGCCGACCGCGCCGCGATCGAAGCGCTCGGAGAGGCGAGCCGCGTGCGGCTGACGCGGATCGGTGCGGTCACCGAAGGGCAAGGCGCGCACCTCTCCCCGGGTCCATGGCCTGCGCCCGTCTTCGCCCACTTCCCCGCCGAGGCGACGCCATGAACCCGCTCGCCTCCCTCGAGAGCGGCGACCTGCGCGGAATCGCCGCCACGTTCGGCACGTTGCTCGCGATCTCGGCCTTCCTGTCGGGCACCGAGACCGCGTTCTTCTCGCTTCAAGAACGCGACCGCCGCGCGATGGCCGAGGGCCGAAGCTGGACGGAGCGCAGGGTCGACGGCCTGCTCCGCCATCGCGCAGGCTTGATCACCACGCTGCTGATCGGCGACGAGACGGCGAGCGTCCTTTTCTCCGCCGCGTCGGCCGCCTTCTTCGCCGCGATGTTCCCTGACAAGCCGTGGATCAGCGTCCTCGTCGCCACGCCGATCCTCGTGCTGTTCGCCGACATCACGCCCAAGGTGCTCGGCTGGCGCTACAACCGCGCCTGGGTGCGGGTCGCCGTCTGGCCCCTGTACGCCTTCTACTTGCTCGTCACGCCGTTCCGCTGGGTGTTCGAGCGCATCGTCGCCGGGCTCGGTCGCCTGTTCGGGGTGACGGAGGCCGCTGGCGAGACGGGCCTGCGCGAGGAAGAGTTCCTCGTCCTCGTCGACAAGGGCGCGCAACAAGGCACCCTCGACTCCGATGAGCAAGAGCTGATCGAGGCCGTGTTCGAGCTGGACGACCTGCCCATCCACCGCCTGATGACGCCGCGTCCCGACATCTTCGCGATCGACATCGACGCGCCGTGGGAAGAGCTGCTCGCGGCGTGCAAGGAAGCCCAGTACAGCCGGGTTCCCATCTACCGAGACGACCCCGACAACGTCTTGGGGATCCTGCTGCTCAAGGACCTGCTGCGCCACCGCCGCCGGCCGCTCGACCCCACGGCGCTCGAGCGGATCTTGCTGCCGGTGGTGTGGATGCCCGCCACGCGTCCCGCGAGTGAGGCGATGCGGCACATGATCCGCAACCGCTTGCACCTCGCGCTCGTCGCCGACGAGCACGGCACGTGGATGGGCCTGATCGCGCTCGACGACCTGATCGTCGAGCTGGTGGGCGAGCTCGGCGAGGAGGAGGACGGCGACGACGATCGCCTCGAACGGGATGCAAGCGGGGGATGGACGATCAGCGGGGCGATCGACCTTGAGGAGCTCGACGCCGCCATCGGTTGGTCGATCGAACACGAGGAGATCCACACCCTCGGCGGCCTCGTCTTCCACACGATGGCGCGGGTCCCCCGTCCGGGCGACCGCTGCGACGTCGACGGCTGGACGATCGAGGTGCTGCAGATGGCAGGCCGCCGCATCCAGCTCGTCCGCGTCGTTCCACCGGCCACCGAAGAGGTGGCCCCATGACCCCGCTGTTCTCCGTCGCGATCGGCATCGCCGTGTTCGTCGCGATCGAAGCATTCTTCGTCGCCTCCGAGATGGCGCTGATGCAGGCGAGCCGCGTCACGCTCCAGAGCGACGCCGAGGAGGGGGATCGGGGCGCCCAGCTCGCCCTCGCCTTGCTCGCCGACGAGGCCGCGCTGCTCGGCACCTGCCACGTCGGCATCAACCTGAGCGTCGTGAGCTGGTCGGCGCTCGCGACGTCGATCGGGCTGGGCGAAGAGGCCTCCGGGCTCGGTGCGCTCGTCGTCCTGCCCCTCGGCCTCGTCTTCGGCCAGGCGCTGCCCAAGACCGTCGCGGCGCACCACGCGAGCAGCCTCGCGCCCCTGCTCGCGTGGCCGCTGACCTTCGTTCGCGACCTTTTCCGCCCCGTGCTGCTCGTCGTCGAGGGGTGGAGCCGCCTGCTGCGCTGGATGTTCAAGCCGCCTGTCGAGCCGGAGTTGACGCGCGAAGAGCTGCTCGACCTGCTCGAGACCGAGCATCACGGACCGATCGAGGAAGCCAACCGAAAGGTCATTCGCGGCATCCTCGAGCTGTCCGACTGCGCCGTCACCGACTGCATGACGCCGTTGGTCAAGGTCATCGCGGTCCAAGACACCGACACCGTGGCGCGCGCGGCGCAGGTCGCCGTGCGGACGCGCCACTCGCGGCTCGCGGTCTACGAGGGCCGCATCGACCGGATCGTCGGCGTCGTCCACCAGACCGATCTCCTGTTCCTCGACGCCGACGACGACCCGATCTCGACGCACCAGCGCCCCGTCCGGTACATCCCCGAGTTCAAGCGCGCCGACGCGCTGTTCCGCGAGATGCGAACCTCCGGCGAGCACTTCGGCGTGGTCGTCGACGAGTACGGCGGCTGCATCGGGATCGTCACGTTGGAGGACCTCCTCGAGCAGCTCGTCGGCGACATCGAGGACGAGCGCACGAACGCACCGCGTCAGATCGCCGAGGCGAGCCCGGGCGTCTGGGTCGCGCCCGCCAGCGTCGAGATCGAAGCCTTCGCCGAAGCGCTCGGCGTCGACGCGCCCGAGGGACCGTGGCTCTCGCTTGGCGGGTTCCTGTGCGCGCGCCACGGCCGCGTGCCCGAGGTCGGCGCAACGTGGGACGAGCTGGGCCTGCGCTTCACCATCAGCCGCGGGATCCCGCGCGCCGTCCAAGAGATCCGAATCACGCGGTTGGACGCCCCAACCGGCGGTGAGCCCGCGCAACGGTCACCCTAGACGCGTTCGGCGAGCGGTCCTCACCGCCGAGCTCACGCTCATCGCACCGGCCCTTGTCGCGCACGACGTTGGAGTCGCGCCCCCACTCGTGGTACACACCCCCTGCGGTTTGCCCGCACCTCGGCACCACCCGGAGTCTTCGCACGCCATGGCACGCGCGATCGGCATCGATCTCGGCACCACCAACTCCTGTGCCGCCATCGTCGAAGAAGGCGTCCCGCGCGTCATCGCGTGGCCCGACGGTTCCAAGACCATCCCCTCGGTCTTCGCCATCGACCGGTCGGGCAAACGACTCGTCGGCGCCGAAGCCAAGGCCCAGGCCGCGCTCAACCCCGAGAACACCGTCGCCGCCGCCAAGCGACTGATCGGGCGCACGTTCGGCTCCGAAGCTGTCGACCAGATGAGCCAGGTCTTCACCTACGAGCTGCTGCAGGGCGACGACGACGAGGTCCTCGTCAGCGTCGCCAACCAGGTCATGACCCTCGAGCAGGTCTCGGCCGCGATCCTGATGCGGATCCGAGAGAACGCCTCCGAGGCCCTTGGTGAACCTGTCGACGCCGCGGTCATCACGGTCCCCGCGTACTTCAATGATCGCCAACGACAGGCCGTGCGCGCCGCCGGACAGCTCGCGGGGTTGGACGTCCTACGGATCCTCAACGAGCCCACGGCCGCCGCGCTCGCCTACGGCATGGGCAAGGCGCTCAACCAGCGCGTGTTCGTCTACGACCTCGGTGGCGGCACCTTCGACGTCTGCTTGATCGACATCCAGGACCGCGTCTTCCACGTCGTCCGGTCGGGCGGCGACACCTTCCTCGGCGGCGTCGACTTCGACGACCGCGTGATGCAGGTCGTCCTCGAGGACTTCTACCGCGAACACGGCATCGACCTCTCGTATGACCGGGTCGCGATCACGCGGATCCGCGACGCGTGCGAAATCGCCAAGATCGAGCTTTCGAACACCGATAGCACCGATCTGTCTCTCACTGCGATCGCCGAAGCCGACGACGGTTCCGGGCCGATCGACCTGCACCGCACGCTCACCCGCGACCAGCTCGAAGAGCTGACGCGCGATCTCGTCGAGCGCAGCATTGAGACCTGCCAGCGCGTGTTCCAAGAGGCCGAGACCACACCGAACCAGATCGACGAGGTCCTGCTCGTCGGTGGTCAGGCGCGGATGCCGCTCGTCCGCCGTCGCCTCGAGGCGTTCCTCGGTCGTCCGCCCTCCGAGCGCGTCCACCCCGACGAGGCCGTCGCGCTCGGTGCGGCGATCATGGCGTCCAGCCTGACGGCACGCCGAAAGAAGTCCAGCAAGGCCAACAAGAAGAAGGACAAGCCGTCCGACGTCACGCTGCACGACCTGCTGCCGATGCCGATCGGGATCGGCCGTCCCGACGGGCGGATGCACGAGCTGTTCGCCAAGAACGAACCGCTCCCGACCGACAAGACGCGGACGCTGACCACGAACAAGGACGGGCAGAAAAGCATCAGCCTGAAGCTGTTCCAAGGCGACGCGCCCACGACCGACGGCAACGAGCTGCTCGGCATGTTCATCTTCCATGGCCTGCGAGACGCCCCCAAGGGCGGCGTCGAGGTCGAGGTCACCTTCGCGATCGACGGCCAGGGCATCCTCGACGTCCGCGCGCTCGACAAGGGCACGGGCGAGTCCGTCGCCACGCAGATTCGGCTCGCCGACGACACACCGCGACCGGCACAGGCGCCCGAACCCGCGCTTCCGTCCCAAGCCGCGAGCGAGGGCGAACGCGAGAACCCCCCGCCACTCGCCGACGTGTCGCCGTTCCTCGACGCCACCGGCGCGCCCGACGCGGCGCCTGCGCAGACGCCCGCCACCAGCCCGGCCGCACGCACGATCGACAACCTTCGCGCCCAGCAGCGGCAGCGCCCGCTCCCCGTCGAAGAAGAGAAGAAGCCACAAAAGGGCTTCCTGGCTTGGATGCGGCGCATGTTCGGCGGCCGATCTTGAGCGAGGCCCGCTCGGGGCTGGCAGCTCGGCTCGCCGACGACGTCGTCTTCTTGCTCGTGCAGCCACAGCATCCGGGGAACGTCGGCGCCGTCGCGCGCGCGATGAAGAACTTCGGGCTTCGTCGCCTCGCGATCGTCGACCCACCGCCGTCGTTCGACATCGAGCGGGCGCGCTGGATGGCGCCCGGTGCCGACGACGTCCTCGCCGCGATGACGGTCTACGCCACGCTCGACGCAGCGGTCGCCGATCTGCACCTGCTCGTCGGGACGACCGCGCGTCACCGCGCCGACGACCAGCCCGTGTGGGAACCGCCGCGTTGGGCCGAAGCCGGGCTGGACCTTGCGCCCGGCCAACGCGTTGGCGTGCTGTTTGGCCGAGAAGACCTCGGTCTCTCGCGCGAACAGACGCTGCGGTGTGGCGCGCTCGTCCGCATCCCGACCGACCACCACGCGAGCCTCAACCTCGGTCAAGCCGCGCTGCTGATGGCGAGCGCGATGTTCGAGGCGGCGCGCGGCCGCGGCTTGCACGCCGAGGGGCGCATCGTCGGCGGCCGCACGGGGCCACGCTCCACGGCCTCCCTCACCCGCCGCGACGGCAAGTCGGCCCCGGCGACGCTGGCGGAGATGGAGCCAGCCGTTCACGACCTCCTCGGGCTGCTCGGTCGCGTCGGCTACCTCAAGTCCACCAGCCCCGAGAAGGTGGCGGCGACGTTGCGAGAGGCGTTGCAGAAGTCCCAACCGACGCGCCGCCAGATCAGCGCCGTGCGCGGCATGATCCACCGCGTGGGGTGGGGCCTCGACCACCCCGAGGCGTGCGCCACCGAGCAGGCTCCAGCGGCGCCCGACGCCTGAGCGCGATACAGCGTGACGATCGGTGGAGTCGTCATGGAGAAGATCGTCATCGAGGGCGGGCATCGCCTCGTGGGAAGCGTCAAGGCCGCAGGCGCGAAGAACGCTGCCCTCCCCATCCTGATCGCGACCCTCGTCGCGCCGGGTGAGCACCGCCTCGACAACATCCCCGACCTCGCCGACATCTCGTCGACCCTGTCGCTCCTCGGGCGCATCGGCTGTCCGAGTCTCGTCGGCCCCACCGTCAAGGTCGACACGTCGCGCATCGCCTTCTCCGAGGCCCCCTACGACGTCGTCCGCAAAATGCGCGCGAGCGTCCTCGTGCTGGGTCCGCTGATCGCGCGGCACGGCGAAGCGCACGTGAGCTTGCCGGGCGGCTGCGCGATTGGCGTCCGCCCGATCGATCAGCACCTCAAGGGCTTGGAGGCCCTCGGCGCCCACTTCGAGCTCTCCGGCGGCATGGTGCACGCCACCGCGGGTCGCCTGCGCGGCGCCGACTTCACGTTCGACATGCCGACGGTCACCGGCACCGAGAACGTCCTGACGGCGGCCGTCCTCGCCGACGGCGTCACGGTCCTGCGCAACGCCGCCTGCGAGCCCGAGATCGTCGATCTCGCCGGCTTCCTCAACAGCTGCGGGGCCAAGATCAGCGGTGCCGGCACGCCCACGCTCACCATCGAGGGCGTCGCGCGTCTGAGCCCTCCGAGCCGGCCGTGGAGCGTGGTTCCCGACCGCATCGAGACGGGCACCTACCTGTGCGCCGCCGCGGTCACCGGCGGCGACATCACCGTCACCCACACCGACCCAGCGATGCTCACCGCCGTGCTCGCCCGCCTCGAAGACGCC
This sequence comes from Alphaproteobacteria bacterium, assembly GCA_040382435.1. Classification (GTDB taxonomy): domain Bacteria; phylum Myxococcota_A; class UBA796; order UBA796; genus JBEIFN01. The sequence continues at coordinate 5,223 of JBEIFN010000023.1, read as the reverse complement.
GGCTGCATCATCGACACCACCGAGACGACGATCCGCCTCCGCGGCCCCGAGCGGCTCAAGCCCTTCTCGATCGTCACCGAGCCGCACCCCGGCTTCCCCACCGACATGCAGGCGCAGCTGATGACGCTCGCCGCCCTCGCCGACGGTCGCTCCGAGATCACCGAGACGATCTTCGAGAACCGGTTCATGCACGCCGCCGAGCTGATGCGGATGGGCGCGCGCATCGAGACGAAGGGCAACCACGCCACCGTCCACGGCGTCGAGCGCCTCACCGGCGCCGCCGTCATGGCCTCCGACCTGCGCGCCTCTGCGGCCCTGCTCCTCGCTGGCTTGTCGGCCGAGGGCCTCACCGAGGTGCTGCGGATCTACCACCTCGACCGTGGCTACGACGGCATGGTCGACAAGCTCCGCGCTTTGGGCGCCCGGATCGGACGCGTCGCCGACGACATCCGCGACCCGGAGGCCCTGCGGCGCGCCATCGCGGCGTCCTGAGATGGTCCCCAGAGAGGTCGTGGAGGCGATCCGGGAGCGCACCGACTTGGTCGCACTCATCGGCCGCCACGTGCGGCTCGATAAGAAGGGGAAGGACTGGGTCGGTCTCTGCCCCTTCCACAAAGAAAAGTCGCCTTCGTTCTCTGTGATCCCCGACAAAAACTTCTACTACTGCTACGGATGCCAAGCGAGCGGCGACTGCTTCGGGTTCCTCACCAAGATCGAAGGGCTCACGTTCTACGAAGCCGTCAAGCAGCTCGCGGACGCCGTGGGCATCCGCATCGAATCCACCGCGCTCACCCCTGCCATGGCCGCACAGCTCACGGCCAAGCAGCGTGCGTTTTCCGTACTCGAAGCCGCAAACCAACACTTCCAGAGCTTGCTGTGGGTCGGTCACGAGGGCGCCGCGGCCCGCGCGTACCTCCAAGCTCGCGGCCTGCCCGACGACGTCGCCCAGAGCTTCGGCCTCGGCCTCGCCCCCGATGGCTATCAGGGCCTCATCGACGCGCTGGTGGCCAAAGGGTTCCACATCGACGACCTGATCGCCACGGGGCTCGCCAAGCGCCGCGACACCGGCGGCGCCTACGACCTGTTCCGCAACCGCCTGATGATCCCGATCACCGACGTGCGGGGCCGCGTCCTCGCGGTCGGCGGTCGGCGGTTGGCGGGCGAGGGTCCCAAGTACATCAACTCGCCCGAGACCGAGCTCTACCACAAGGGTTCGGTGCTCTACGGCTGGGCCGCCGCGCAGAAGCAGATCCGAACGTCGCGCCGCGTGATCTTGGTTGAAGGCTACTTCGATGTGATCGCGATGCACCGCGCCGGGTTCTCCGAAGCCGTCGCGACGTGCGGCACCGCGCTCACCGAGGCGCACGCCCAGATGATCCGCAACGTCACGCCCGCGGTGTTCCTGCTCACCGACACCGACAACGCCGGCGAGATCGCGGCCGAAAAGGCGCTCCCGCTGCTCCGATCGCAGCACCTACAGACGTCCCGCCCCACGCTCAAAGGCGCCAAGGACCCCGATGAGGCCCTGCAGACCCAAGGGCCGTCGGCGCTGGAGCAAGCCCTGGGTGCGTCCCAGTCGCTGCTCAGCGCCGTGGCGCGGCGCAAGGTGCGCGCGTACGGCTTCAGCGCTGCTGGCCGGGAGCGCGCCCTCGACGAGATGATCGACCTTCTGCCCGAGCTGACCGACGCCGAAATTGAGGAGCTCTCGACCACCCTGGGCCTGAGCAAGCAACAGATCAAGCAGCGGATCAAGTGGAAGAAGCAGCAAGCAGGCGGCACCCCACCCGCGGCGCCCGAACCGACTGCGGCGCAAGCCCCCGCACGACTCGTCCTCAGCCCCCCGAACATGTCGATCCTGTGGTTGGCCGTGCACCGCCGTGACGAGGTCGCCGACCTGCTCAACGTGATGGAGCCGACCGACATCGACGAACGGATCCTGCCGATCGTCGCGCGCCTGTTGAGCGGCGAGCCCGCGTTGCGGCTGTTGGACGAAGCGCTGCCCGACGACCTGCGCGACTTGCTCGCGCGCGCCCTCGCCAAACGGAACTGGATCGCGCCCTCCGACGCGGCGAAAGCGCTCGCGGAGAACGCCACAGCGCTCGCGATGCAGCGCATCGACGCCGCGCTGCACGAGCTCAAGGACCAGCAGCCCGCGTCGGCCGAAGGCAACGAGGCGACGAGCGAATGGCTGCGCAAGTACCAGAGCGTCCTCGCCCAGAAGAGCGAAGTCAAGCAGCTCCTCGACCGCAAAGCTTGGGCAAAGGCGTTGGCGAGGTTGCGCCTCGATGCCGGACGTGGCACCTCTGCAAACGAGGGTTAAACGCTCAGACGCGCCGCTTGGAGGCCTTCGTCGCATGAGTGAACCGAAGGACATCAACGAGGAGGTCTCCGACCTCATCGACATCGGCAAGCGCCGCGGCTACGTCGCTTACGACGAACTAGGGGCGAACAACCCCGCACATCTGCTCGACGCCGCGCCCGGTGACGACGTCGCGATCCTGTTCAACGAAGAAGACGTCGACCCGTTGCAGGACCGCAAGCGTCGCGTAGAGGAACGCCGCGGCCAAGTGGTCGACGAGCGCAACGACCCCGCGCGCTCCAACGACCCCGTCCGCGTCTACCTGCGCAAGATGGGTTCGATCCACCTGCTGTCCAAGGACGGCGAGGTCGAGATCGCGATGCGCATCGAAGAGGGCGAGGCGGTGGTCCGCCGCATCGTGCTGACGAGCCCGCCCTCCGTGCAGTTCCTCACCGAGCGCATCGTCGAAGACCAAGAGCGCATCCTCCGCGCCCAAAAGAGCGGCAAGCGCGCCAAGCCCGCCACCAGCACCAAGGGCAAACCGCTCACCGACGTACACCAAGACGCCGTGGCCAAGCTCACCACGCTCGCCGACGCCCGCGACGAGCTCGAGCGCGCGCGCACCCGGAAGCGTGAGACCGAGCTTCGTTCCGAGATCGCCGCCACCGAGAAGTCGCTCTACGACCTGATGGGCACGCTCGACTACAGCAAGCGGGACCTCACCGAGATCTCGCGGCGCATCCAGTCGGCCTGGATCGAAGTGGCCCGGTGCGAGAAGGAGATCGAGCGCGTCGCGCGCGACGCCCGCCTCCCGATGAAGGACCTGCGCGCGGCCATCCGCAAGGTCCGCCGTGGCGACGAGACGTCGGGCGACGAGGTCATCCGTCGCACCGGCATTTCCGAGTCCCAGTGGAAGGACTTCGACTCCCGCGTCCGTCGCGAGATCCGCCAGATCCGCAAGAAGGAGAAGGACGTCGGGATGAACCGCGACCAGCTCGAGCTGGCCGCGCGCGACCTCAAGAAGGGCGAAGCCGTCGCCGACCGCGCCAAGGACGAGCTCGTCCGGGCGAACCTGCGCTTGGTCGTGAGCATCGCCAAGAAATACACGAACCGCGGCCTGCAGTTCCTCGACCTCATCCAAGAGGGCAACATCGGCCTGATGAAGGCGGTCGAGAAGTTCGAGTACAAGCGTGGCTACAAGTTCAGCACCTACGCCACGTGGTGGATTCGTCAGGCGATCACCCGCGCCATCGCCGACCAGGCCCGCACCATCCGCATCCCCGTGCACATGATCGAGACGATCAACAAGCTGATCCGGATGCAGCGCCACCTTCAGCAAGACCTCGGCCGCGAACCGCAGCCCGAGGAGCTCGCCGAGAAGATGGAGATGAGCGTCGACAAGGTCCACAAGATCCTCAAGATCGCCAAAGAGCCGATCTCGATGGAGACCCCGATCGGCGAAGAGGAAGACTCCCACCTCGGCGACTTCATCGAAGACAAGAACGCCCCCACCCCGGCCGAGAACCTCGTCAACGCCGCGATGGCCGAGCAGGTCCGCAAGGTGCTGGCCACGCTCAACGAGCGTGAAGAGCGCGTCCTTCGCCGCCGCTTTGGCATCGGCGAGCGCTCCGACCACACGCTCGAAGAGGTGGGTCAGGAGTTCGAGGTCACGCGCGAGCGCATCCGCCAGATCGAGGCAAAGGCGATCCGCAAGCTTCGCCATCCCAGCCGGCAGAAGCGTCTCCAGGAGTTCATGGAGTCGTGACGCCGGCCGGGGTCCCTACCCCACCCGTCCGAACGATCGGTCTGCCCGTCGCGCCCACCGCTTCACCGCCGTGGGCGTGTCGCGTTTTTGGCGGGCGAGGCCACCACCATAACGCGGACCTCGGGCCACCATTCGTCTGCACCGACAAAGAATCGTTCTCAGTCAACCTATGACTTCGCCCAACGTCAGATCGACCCAATACGGCAAGAGAAAATCCACCATGAGGGGTGTTACAGGGACCGTCATGCATACTTATGATCCGCGCATGAAGTTGAACCACGACATGCTCGCCCGCCTCCTCGGGCATGCGATCGCCGCGCGCCGCAAGGAGCTCGGGCTCTCGCAGGCCGATGTGGCCGCGAGACTCGGGATGTCGTCGCCCGAGTCGCTCTCCCGGTACGAACGCGGAGAGCGCGAGCCGCGCTGCACCACCCTCGCTCGCATCGCGTGGGCGCTCGAGACGGGCTCCGCCGACCTCATGGCGGCCCTCGACACGCCCGCACCGGCCGTCTCGATGCCCAAGGACACCGACCCGCAGGTCTACGCCACCACGCTGCGCATCCAGCAGGTCGTCGGTCGCATCGCCAAGCGCAACCCCGAGGCGTTGAGCTTGGTCGAGGCCCTGCTCACGGCGACCGACATCAACCTGCGCGAGTCCAACCCACCGTCGCGCAAGCGCACCTGAGCCGCCGCGGCGCGCACCCGTTACAAGCGCGGTGGGCGGGCCCATAGCTCAGTTGGTCAGAGCACGCGGCTCATACCCGCAGGGTCCCAGGTTCAAGTCCTGGTGGGCCTACCCGACCCGATTGTGCGCTCAGGCAACGTCGACGCGCACGAGGCGCACGAGGCGCGCCAAGGCGTGCACGACGTCCTCCGTGCGCTCCGACTGCACGATCGCCCAGCCCTCGCCCTCGTAGTGCGTGGAGCGGGCCATGCCGACGCGCGGCAACTGACGATCGACGACGAACTGTCCGATCTCGGCTTGCGCCTCAGCGAGCCCACGAACGCGGACCACGCGCGCCCCCGTCCCCTGGCCGCGGAAGAACGCACAACCCACCGCGCTCGTCCGCGGCGCCGGCGTGAAGCGTTCGAACACCATCAGCTCCGCCCAACGTTGGATCATGTCGACCTGATGCGCGCGCCCCATCATCGGCATGAT
>JBEIFN010000022.1:0-16605 GCA_040382435.1 Alphaproteobacteria bacterium | reverse complement strand
TTGAGCTGCTCGAGGACGAGGTGGCCGTCCTCGCGCCCGTCGAAGAGGCGGCCTCGCGCGTCCTGCTTCGGCGCATCGCACGCGAGGTTGAGCGTTTGACGACGCTGAGTCAGGGATACCTCGCGTTGGCGCGGCGCCCGGTGCCGCACCGCGTCGACGGCGACCTGTCGCGCTTGGTGGCCGAAGTCATCGATCTCCTCGCGCCAGAGATGGCCGCGGCAGGCGTCGATCTTCGACGGGGTGCTCAGGTCCCCGCGCGCGCTTGGTTCGACGTCGACCAGGCGAGCCAGGCGTTGATCAACGTCGTGCGCAACGCCGCCGAGGCCGGGGCACATGAGGTTGTCGTCGCGGTGGCGCTCGCCAGCGACGGCGTCTCCGTCGTGGTGGACGACGATGGCCCGGGGATCGCCGCGGAAGCACGCGAGCGCGTCCTCGAGCCCTTCTTCTCGACCCGGGCGCAGGGCACCGGGCTCGGTCTTGCCGTGGTGCGTCAGGTCCTCGACGACCATGGCGGGACGCTGGTGCTCGGTCGCGCCGATGCGGGTGGCCTTCGTGTGGTCATGACGTGGCCCCCGGTGTCGGGACCGGACATGCTCGCCTCGGAGGCGGACGGATGAAGCGCATCTTGGTCGTGGACGACGAAGCGCCCAACCGCGAGGCGCTCGATGCGCTGCTCGCGCGCGAGGGGTTCGAGGTCGCGCTCGCCGCGCACGGCCGTGAGGGGCTGGAGCGCCTGCGTGGCGAAGGGGCTGACGTCGTGATCACCGACTTGAAGATGCCGGGCATGGACGGGCTCGACGTCTTGCGCGCGATCAAGGCGATCGACGCCGATGTTCAGGTGGTCGTCGTCACCGCGTTCGGGACGCTCGAGGTCGCCGTTGAGGCGATGCGGGAGGGCGCGTACGACGTGCTTGCCAAGCCGCTCAAGCGGGCGGACGTCGTCCGCACGGTGCAGCGCGCGCTCGAGACCCGGGCCCTTCGCCTCGAGAACCGCGCCTTGCGGGCGCGGCTCGGTGAGGCTGCCGAGGGCGCGTTGATCGGGGACGCGCCGTCGATGCGTGCCGTCCTCGCCGAGATCGACCAGGTCGCGACGAGTGATGCGACCGTGCTGCTCACCGGGGCGTCGGGCTCGGGCAAGGGCCGCTTGGCGCGATGGCTGCACGATCGCAGCCGGCGACGTCATGGCCCGTTCGTGACCGTCCACTGCGCGGCGCTGCCCGAGACGCTGCTCGAAAGTGAGCTGTTCGGCTACGAGGCCGGGGCCTTTACCGGCGCGACCCGCCGCAAGGCCGGTCGATTTGACCTCGCCGCCACCGGGACGCTGTTCCTCGATGAGGTCACCGAGATCCCCCCGGTGATGCAGGTCAAGCTGCTCCGCGTTCTACAAGACGGGGAGTACGAGCGGGTGGGCGGCGCAGAGACGCTTCACGCCGACGTCCGCGTCGTGGCGGCGACGAACCGGGACGTCGAGGCCGAGGTCGCCGCCGGTCGGCTTCGCGAGGACCTGTACTACCGCCTCAACGTGATCCGCGTCGCCGTGCCGAGCCTCGCCGAGCGCGCGGAGGACGTTCCGTTGTTGGCTTGGCGATTCGTCGAGCATTTCGCCCGTAAGAACGGTCGGGAGGTGGTCGGGCTGACCCCAGCGGCCGTCGAGGCGTTGACCGCCTGGTCGTGGCCCGGAAACGTCCGGGAGCTGGAGAACGCCATGGAGCGCGCCGTGGTCCTCTGCCGCGGCGCCGAGATCGACGTCGACGACCTGCCCCCAGCGCTGCGTCGGGCCAATGGCAAGCCGCGGTTCACGGTGCAGATCGGCACGCCGATCAAGGATGTGGAGCGTCGGATGATCGAGGAGACGGTCCGCCACTGCCACGGAGACCGGACGTTGGCGGCCTCGCTGCTCGGCATCACGTCGCGGACGATCTACCGGCGCGAGATCGAGTGGGGGACGCGGCATCCGAGCGAAGCCCTGGACCTCGACGACGAGCCGCGCGGTGCGAAGTCGCGACATTCCGACGGCGACGTCAGTTCTTGACGATCTTAAATTGTCGGCGTTTATCTGTTGTCCGGGTGGGGTGCGCGGCTGGATCCAGCGGGGTCGGAGCGCGCGGTGCCTTGACCAACCGGCCCAAAACCCGGTAAAGGGGTGAGGTTCGTCGGTTCCCTCGTCTTAGGAGGCGGTTTGGTCGGGCGTCTTGGATCCCTCGCTGCGGTGTGGTGCGCGCTCGCGTGCGCTGCCCCTGCCGTTGCGTACGCCAACCCCGAGGCCACTGGGTCGTCTGTCAGCGCCGCCGCTCCTTCAGGCCGTGAGGTCGTCGCTGGGCGCGATTTGACCGCTTGGCAGAGCCTCGAGCAGCGCCGTCTCGCCGGGTCTACGGCGGTCGACGGCTACCAAGCGTTCGTGCTTCTCTACCCCGAGAGCCCGTTTGCGGTGATGGCTTGGGACCGCCTCGTCACGCTCGGGGGCGTCGATGGCCCTTGGGCGGCCGACCCTGCGCTGCGCCCCACGCTGGATAGCGTCCGTGCCCGATTCGATGCGCACCAGCGGGGCCTCCGCGAAGCCACGACGCGTCGCGACGTCAAGGATCTCTCGGTCTCCGGCGGCTTCGTCAGCGGGTCGTAAGCGTCAGCGCGTCGCCCATGCGCGCTGCGTCACCGTTGTCAGCTCGACAGGGCGTCGCTGCGCTCAGTCCCAACCTTCGAGCCGCTCCATCCGCAGGACGGCGCCGTTTTGGATCGTCAGCCGCTGACGGTAGCGGTCCTTCGCGTGGTGGGTCTCCTTGGAGCCTTCGGCCCACACGAGGATCTCGCCGTCCTCTGCGACCTCGAACCGGTACGTGAGCACCTCGACGCGGCCAGACAGGGAGGCGTCGAGGCTCTTCTGGCGTTGGTAGGGGGGGCCCCACGCCATGAACACCTGGTCTTGGGTCCAGCCCGTCGCCACATGGCCGTCGGCGATGTCCTCGCGGCGCCGCGCGTCGTACTGGTAGAACCGCGCCCACAGGCCGTGGTCCTTGAGCCACTGGTCGCGCAAGGCGGTGGTCTTCAACTTGAGGAAGGCCTTTTGGTCCTTCTCGGTCATGAAGACGCGCAGCGCGAGGAAGTGGGTACGCTCGGCGTCTTCCAACCGGTCGAGCTTGCCCGCGGTGCCGAACGCCAGCAGTCCGAGCAGCACCCACCGTTGCAGCCTTTGCATGACCCGTCTCCCCGTTGGCGCGATGTGGTTCTGCCCCGAGGGTAACCCGTGGCGGCTCAGAGGCATCCGTGGCACGCCTAGGGCGTGGTGGCGCGATGGAGGGCGTCGGACGAGAGCCAGCCTTCTTCGCCGAGGCCTGTGCGGACGCGGCAGAAGTCGACGCCGGTCTGCAGGACGAGCACCTCGGATCCGACGGGGACCGGTGACGACGGTGGCTCCGCCAGATCCGGCAGCGCGCGGAGGCCGTGGTCGGCGAGCGCCACGACGCCGATCCGGCCGCGGGGGTCGTCGCCGACGGCGCGCACCCAGATGGCGCTCACGAAACACGCGAGGAGGCCGATCCCGACGGCGGATCGGCGGCTGCGGACGTCGGTGGCGAGGCCGGACGCGACGAGCCACAGCGCGGCTGCGAGGAGGCCCCAGCCGTCGGCCGTCCACAGGCCCAGCGTGGCGGGAGGCAGCGCCGGCGGTGTGGCGTCGGGGTAGGCCAGCCGGGCCTGCGCGAGGGCGTCGGCGATATCGAGGTCGCGCGGTGCGGCCGCATGGGCCTCGGCGAGCGCTGCGAGGCGCAACGGGCGGCTTTGCGCATCGTCGGGCGTCGCGCGCGCCAGCTCGACGAGGAGCGAGGCGCTCGCGGCACCTCGGTGGGCTTGAAGGGCGGCGACGCGCTCGGGGCCCTCCGCGGGGGCTTGGCCGATGCGATCGGGATCGATCGGCCAAAACGCGGTCAGGATGGCGACCGCCGCCACGAGGCCGAGCCATGCCCGTATGGCGCGAACGGCGATCATCGGGCGTCTCCCTCGGCGTCGAAGAACGCACGGATCGCGTGTTCCAAGGCGGCATGATCACCACGGCCTCCGAAGCGTTCGCGGTCGAGGCGGTCGCGCAGCGCGTTGGCGGGTTCGCCAGCGTCGACGAGGAGCGTGCGCAACGCGGCCCAACGCGCGTCGGGATCGGTCGGCAGGTTCGCGAGGACGGCTTTGGGTGACAGGGGGGTCGAGGCCAGCCGCCGTCTCCGCCAGGCTTGGACCGTCCGCAGCATCCAAGACAGCCCGAGGCCCAGAGCAGGCGCGGCGGCCGCCGGCACGAGGGCCGTCAGCGCGGGGGTCCAAGGCGTTCGACCCGCGTCGCCCCTGCGGGGTGCGAGGCCGAGGCCGGCTTCGTCGACGGCCGTTGCTCCGACCTCGCCGAACGTCTGCAGCTCCAGCGCGTCCTCGGCACCTGCGGTCACGGTGACCGCGACGGGCGCGGCGCGAAGGGTCTCGTAGACCCCTTTGGACGGTGAAAAGACGATGATCGACGCCTCGGGGAGCGTGAGCGTCCCTGGTTGGAGCGGCACCACGGTCGTGGTCCAGGTGTTCCACGCCGTCCAGCGCCCCTCGTCGAAGCGGTGTCGCGGCGCCGGTGCCGCGGGGTACAGCCGGGCGCCGTCGAGCGCGGTGGGCAGCGGTGAGCCCGCCGCCGTGGGGTCGCCGTCCCCGACGATCTCGAAGGACCAAGACACCGACCCGCCCGCTGCGACCGTCGCACGGTCGGCCCGCGCGCTCACCGCGAAGTCGCCGACGAGACCGGAGAACCCTGCAGGCGCCGGGGGGAGCGGCTGGACGTCGAGGGCGAGTGGGCTTCCGACGGCGACGCGTCGCTCGGCTTCGCGAAACATCGGCGGGAACGCTCCTCGTCGCTTCCGTTCGATCGCGACGTCGAGCTGGATGGCAGGCGCGTCCCACGTCAAGGCGCCGGCGTCGTCGACGCGCAGCGCCGTCCAAGCCTCGTCGACCACAACGTCACCGGCGGCATCCGCGAGGGTATAGGCGGCCCGGTCGACCTCGGCGTCGGGGACGGGGCTGAGGTGGGCTTGGGGCAGGCCGGACCACGAGGCCGACACGACGGCTTCGCGGGTGCGGAGCGCAGTGTGCAGCACCACGACCTGCCCCTGCCATGCGGTCGGCGTCGAGAACGCGACCTCCAACGAGGTGGCATCGGACGAGCTGGTGGGCGTCGAGGCGGTGATCTCGAGCGTGACCGTGCCGCTGCGGACCACGCCGTTCGGGGTGGAGAACTCCACGGGCCCGAGGGTGTACGTCCCGGGTCGCGTGCCGCCGACCTGCCAGTGGTGTTGGGTGAATCGGTCGAACGAGCCATTCACGAGGCTCATGGTCTGGTTCTGGCCGGTGTATTGGACATCCAGACCGTCGGGCGAAGACGTCAGCGTTGGGGGCGCGGGGCTGGACACGCCGCGCAGGGTGAGCTCGACGGTGACCAGCTGCCCCGCGGCGATGCGAGAGGCGTCGGCCTCCAGACGGACCTCGGGCGCGGCGAGCGCGTCGGCCGCCAAGAACCACGCTGTCCACAACGTCACCAAGGCTTGCTCGTCTTGCGGCCGGGGATCGACAGGCGGGGGTTGCCCTCCTCGACGCTGTCGAGGCGCGCCTTGGCCTGGGCGGGCGTCAAGCCTTGCCCCGCCTGGTTGGGATCGCCGGGACCGCCGTTGGGATCGGCAGTGCCGCCCGCACCGGCGCCGTCGAGCGCGGCGGGGTCGGTGGTCGGGCTGCCCTCGCTCGGGGAGCCTTCGGCGCCCGGCTGTCCTTGGTCGCCGCTCCCCGGCTGCGGCGGTGCTGCATCTGCGCCACCCTCGGCGGGCGGCTCGGCGGGCGGTGCGTCGTCGGCGGCTTGTTGGCCCGCTGGGGTGCCCTGTCCGCCGTCTTGTGGGGGTGCGGAGGCTGCGCCCGCCGAGGACTCGGGGGGGGCTTGCCCCTGTTCGGGCTTTCGCTCGCCTTCGCCCTGTCCTTGTCCGCCCGACGAGGGGGGCGGTGGGGAACGCCTGCGGGTGATCTCTTGTTGGATCGCTTCGCGGTTGGCGGTGGCCCCGGCGTGTGCGGGCTCGCGCGCGAGGGCAGCGTCGTAACGGCGCGTGGCGCGGTCGAGGTTTCCGGCTTGCCAGTCGGCATTTCCGGCGTTGTACCAAGCGTCTGCGTCGTCGGTCAGCTCGGCTTGTCGCGCCCAAGCGCGCGCCGCGCCCGCTGCGTCGCCGGCGCGGTAGCGCGCTGCCGCGAGACGATTCAGCAGGTCGGCGTCATCGGGCGAGGCTTGCACGAGCTCTTCGAGCAACGCGACGGCTTCGGGGTAGCGCCCGGCGCGGTACGCGGCGTCGGCGTCGTGGAGCGGCGCCGCGTGCGCGGGCGTCGACATCCCGGCCGCTGCGATCCCGAACAAGAGGACCAAGGCGGTCTTCAGGCCGCGGCCGTCCCCCCACCACGACGCCGCGAACAGGAGCAGCGCCGAGAGGGCCAGGGGAAGGCCATGCCAAGAAGGGGCGTCGTCGCGCCGCGCTTGGGCGCGCTGGGTGGTGGTCAGTGTGGTTCGCAGCTGCGTGAGCAGGGCGTCGGTGTCGGCCGCGGACGCGACGCTCGACAGCACGGCGCCGCCGGTCGCTTCGGCGAGCTCGGTGAGAACGGCGTCGGAGGGCGCGGTCAGCACCTTGGCTCCGGTGACGGGGTCCAGCACGAAGCCTCCGTCGGGGTTGGGGATCGGCGCGGGCTCGCGGCCCACGACCATCCCGTAGACTGCGATGCCCGCTTCGGCCAGCCGCTGCTCGACATCGGGGACGGCCTCGGGGTCGTGGGCCTCGCCATCCGAGACGACGAGGATCGCGCGCCCGGCTTGGTCGGGGTTGCGTTCGAGGAGGTCGGCGGCGAGCCCGAGGGCCGGCGCGAAGTGTGAGCCTTGGGCTTGGAACGTCCGCGTATCGAGGGCCTCGAGGACGAGGCGGACCGCGCGGTGATCCTGCGTCAGGGGCAAGCGTGGCCATGCGCTGGCGGCGAACACGACCACGCCGATGCGATCGCCTTCGAGGCGGTCCAGGAGGTCGAGGACCTCGCGGCGCGCGCGCTCCAAGCGCGAGGGATCCACATCTTGGGCTTCCATCGAGAGGGACAGGTCGAGCACCACGACGAGGTCGAGGCCGTTGGCCGTGAGCGTCCGGCGCGTCGGGGGACCTTGCGGACCCATCAGCGCGACCACGCCGAGCAGCAGCCCCAGCGCGGTCATCGCGTCGGCGATCCGTCGGCGGCGGCGTACGGAGGCGGGCAGCACCTCGGCGGCGAGGTGTCGGCCAAACGCCGCGTCGAGGCGACGATGATGGCGACGGGTCGCGACGCCCGCGAGGATCGCCAGGGCCACGACGCCGAGAACGGCGAGTCCCCAAGTCGGGTGCGCCCAGGTCATGGGCTCCTCCGCAACGCGGTGTGCGCCAGCGCGCTCGCCAACGCCAGCAGCCCGAGCCCGGGGACGAGGGGCCACGGGTAGAGCTCTTCGCGATGGCTGAGCTCCTCGACCTCGGCCGTCGACGGCTCCAACGTGTCGATCGTCTCGTAGATCGCCTGCAGAGAGCGCGTGTCCTTGGCGCGGAAGTACTTGCCGCCCGTCAGCTCGGCGACCCGCGTCAAGCCGACCTCGTCGATGCCCGAGCCGCCCCCGCCGAACAGCCGCCCGAGCAAGGTCGCACCACCGTCGGCCCCCACGCCGATCGTGTAGAGCTTGACGCCGAGTGCGGCGGCGGCCTCAGCGGCTTCATCGGGCGAGAGCGCGCCGGCGTTGCTGCGTCCGTCAGTGACGAGGATGACGATGCGGCTCGGCGCATCCAGCTCGCTGATCCGCTTCGTGGCGACGGCGATCGCGGTGCCGACGGCCGTGGCGGAACCGCCGGCGACGCCGAGTTGAACGTCCTCGAGCACGGCGTTGAGCGTCTCGTGATCGAGCGTCAGCGGGACGTGCGTGAACGCCTCTTCGCCGAACAGGACGAGTCCGATCCGGTCATAGGGCCTTGCTTGCACGAACGAGGCCATGACGCCCTTGGCGACGCTCAGCCGGTCGACGGCGCGACCGCCGATCGCAAAATCGGCCTCGCTCATGGACTGTGAGGTGTCGAGCGCGAGCAGGATGTCGAGTCCGTCAGCGGTGACCTTGGTCTCTTTGTGGATCCGCTGCGGGCGCGCGAGGGCCACGAGGACGAGCGCGAGTCCGAGCATCTTCAGCGCCGTGGGCAGCGCGGAGAACGCCCGCCTCGTGGTCCAGCCCGCACGCAGCACGCCTGGGCCGGGGACGACGAGCCGCGCGACCCCGGTGATGCGCGGCTGCCACGGTAGCGCGAGCACGCCGAGCAGCAGGACCAGCACCCACGGGTAGGCAAAACCGGTCATCGGGAGGCCTCGATGACGGGACGCGTCGCTTGGAGGAACGCACGGAGGTCTTCGTCGAAGACCGCGAACTTGTCGGCCCCGGGGCGGTCCTCGGCGTACTTGATGCGGTCGGTGGCGCGCAGCAGACGCTCGGCGCCGCGCAGGTGCTCCTCGCGCAGGGCGACGCGGCCACCGAGCGCGCTCAGCACCTCGGAGGTGGACAGGCTGCGTGCAGGGATCTGCAGGCTCGCGCTCAGGTAGTCGCGGAACAGCTCCGAGAGCGCCAGCGCACGCGCTTCGTCGTCGAGGCTGGCGTCGGCGCGCAGCGCGTCCCACCGGCGGAGCGCGACGACGTGCGGCGGGTCGTCCGGCCTCTCGGGGGCGGCAGCGACCGGCCTTCGGCGCCAAAGCCGCCACAGCAGCGCGCCGAGCCCGAGCCCGCCCGCGATCGCGGCGAGGGGCTTCCAGGGCCACGGAGCGGCAGGAGGCGCGGGCTCGACGATGTCCTGCATCCCTGCGGGCGCTTGGGCGGGGCCGAGGTCGAGGTAGAGCGCGTCGGAGCAGAGCGTGGCGTCGACGCACACCGGCTCGACGACCCGCGACCCGGCTGGTCCCGACAGGACGTGCCGCTGGGTCAGGCGTACGCGAGATCCCGCTTGCTCACGGCGCAGGGGCTCCGCTTGCCAGACGTCACCTTCGGACGTGGAAGCAGGTGAGGGGAGGGACGCAGGTGCCGCCTCCCCGGCGTCCCAGACGCCCTCGACGATCACGGCGCGCGCTGCGCGTCCGTCCTCGACGCCCGCAGGACCGTCGGTACGAAGTTCGAGGGTCGCCGCCCACGAAGCGGTGAACAGCCAGGCGACGATCACGGGCGCCTCCTGCGCTTGGCCCCAAAGGTGCGGCGGAGCGCGGCGAAGGCGTCATCGGCGGTGTCGATCAAGGTCACGCGGGCGCCCGCGCGCGCCAGACGCTCGGCGCGGGCCTCGACCGTGAGGCGGCCTGTGAGCGCAGCGGTGTCGACGAGCCGCGTGTGTCCGGTCTCGGCGTCGACGATGTGGAGCAGCCCGAGGTCGGGTGCGGCGACATCGAGCGGGTCGGTGGTGAGCAGGGCGTGGACGGTGTGCTGCGCGGTGAGCGCGCGCAACGGGCGTTCCCACGAGCCTGCGTCGAGCGCGTCGGTGACGAGGATGACGGTGCAGCGGCGGGTCAGGCGGCCGCACAGCGTCGTGAGGGCGCGTGAAAGGTCGGTGCGTTGTCGCACCGCCGTGGGATGGAAGGCTTGTTCGAGGATCGCCCAGGTGTGCGCGCGCGATCGGCGGGGGGCGAGCCATTGCTCGACGTCGTCGGAGAACGTGTAGAGCCCGACGCGGTCTCGGGCGCGCAGCGTCGCCCAGGCCAAGGCGCCGACGAGACGCGCCTGCTGCCGTGCCCGCGTCGTCGCGCCGTCGCGGCCGCCGCTCCCGATCCGACTGCTCCCCGAGACGTCGAGCGCGAGCACCACCGTGTTTTGGCGTTCCTCACGAAACACCTTCACGTAGGGCTCCCCGGCGCGTGCCGTCACGTTCCAGTCGAGGTGGCGCACGTCGTCGCCGGCTTGGTACGCGCGGACTTCGTCGAACTCCATGCCCTGTCCGCGGAGTGCGGAGCGGTGATCGCCCGCCATCCACGCCGCCACGGGACGCCCTGCGACGAGGTGCAGGCGTCGGATCTCGCGGATCTCGTCGTGGGAGAGCCGCGACATCGGCTAGCGCAGCTTCACGCGGTCGAGCAGCCGGCTGACGATCGCGTCGGCGGTCAGACCGTCCGCGTCGGCGTCGTAGCTCGGCTGGACGCGGTGGCGCAGCACGGCGGGGGCGAGCGCTTTGACGTCCTCGGGCAGCGCGTAGGCGCGACCGTCGAGAAACGCTCGGGCGCGCACTCCGATTGCGAGGGCGAGCGACGCGCGGGGGCTGGCGCCGACCTCGATCGCGCGGGTGAGGCTGGCGTCGACCGCGCCCGGCTCGCGCGTCGCGCGGACGACGTCGACGATGTAGTGCGCGAGGGGATCGGCGACCTTGACGCGCCGCGTCAGCGCTTGCGCATGCCGGAGTGCGTCGGCGGACGCGACGGCCTGGAGAGGTGGTGCCGGCTCGGTGGCGAGCGACAGGATGCGCAGCTCCTCGTCGCGCGTCGGGTAGTCGACGGCGAGCTTGAGGAGGAACCGGTCGCTCTGCGCTTCGGGGAGAGGGTAGGTTCCCTCTTGCTCCAATGGGTTCTGCGTCGCGAGGACTAAGTACGGACGCGGCAGCGCGTGCGTGGTGTCGCCGAGCGTGACTTGGCGTTCCGCCATCGCTTCGAGCAGGGCGGACTGCACCTTTGCGGGCGCGCGGTTGATCTCGTCCGCGAGCAGCAGGTTGGTGAACAGCGGTCCCTTCCGGGTACGGAACTCGCCGCTGCGCGCGTCGTAGATCTGGGTTCCGATCAGGTCGGCGGGCAGCAGGTCTGGCGTGAACTGCACGCGCGTCGCGGCGAGATCGAGGGTGGCGGCGAGTGCCTTGACCGCGGTGGTCTTGGCAAGGCCGGGAGGCCCTTCGAGCAGCGCATGGCCTTCGGCCAGCAGCGCGATCAACAACCCTTCGATCAGTCCGTGCTGGCCGACGATCACGGTGCCGATCGCCTCGCGTGCGGCGCGCAGTGGCGCGGCCGCTTCTGCGATCTCCTGCTCGAGACGCTCCAAGTCGCTCATCGTCTCCCTCCGCGGCGCGCGTATGCGCTCAGAAGAACTTCTTCCACCAAGGCTTGTCGTGCACGCCTTCCCCCTGGATCGCGGCGAGCTTGCGCAGCAGGTCTTCCTCTTCGTCCGTGAGCGACTTGGGTACGGCGACCACGACTTGCACGTGGTGGTGTCCTCGCCCGCGGCGGCCGTGCGGGTCGTCGAGGCCCTTGCCGCGCATCGTCAGCACCTTGCCCGAATCGGTGCCCGCGGGCAGGTCGAGCGTCTCGTCGCCGTGGACCGTGGGGACCTTGATCGTTCCGCCCAACGCCATCGTCGCGTAGGGGACAGGCAACGTCACGTAGACGTCTTGGCCCTCGCGCTTGAACAGGCCGTGCGCTTGGATGTCGAAGATGACGTACAAGTCGCCGGGTGGCGCGCCGGGGTCGCCGACTTCGCCCTTTCCGGCGTAGCGAACACGGATGCCCGAGTCGATGCCCGCGGGGATCCGGACCTTGAGGGTCTCGGTGTCGCGGACGAGGCCGGTCCCTGTGCAGGCGTTGCAGCGGTCTTCGGGCTTGACCGTCTTGCCTTCACCGCGGCAGGCAGG
This sequence comes from Alphaproteobacteria bacterium, assembly GCA_040382435.1. GTDB lineage: Bacteria > Myxococcota_A > UBA796 > UBA796 > JBEIFN01. The sequence goes on along the minus strand of JBEIFN010000022.1, from coordinate 4,933 downwards.
GCACGCGGTCTGGATGCGCATGAAGCCGGCTTGCTGCAGGACCTGTCCGCGTCCGCGGCAGGTGTCGCACGTGGCGGCGGACTTTCCGGGCTTGGTGCGTTCGCCGTTGCAGGTCTTGCAGTGCGCGTGGCGCGTGATCGGGACTTCACGCTCGGCGCCGAGGGCAGCCTGCATGAAGTCGAGCACGAGCGTGACCTCCATGTCGGGGCCTTGCCGTGCGCGTGGGGCGCGTCCGCGGCCGCCTCCCCCTCCGCCGCCAAATCCGAAGATGTCGGAGAAGGCGGAGAAGATGTCGTTCATGTCGCCCGGGCCGCCGCCCATGCCGCCGCCGCGGAGGCCATCGTGCCCGAACTGGTCGTACGTCCGTCGCTTGTCGGCGTCGGAGAGGACCTCGTAGGCTTCGGAGGCTTCCTTGAACCGCGCCTCGGCTTCTTTGTCGCCGGGGTTGCGATCGGGGTGGTTGGCGAGCGCGAGCTTGCGGTACGCCTTCTTGATGTCGCCCTCGGACGCTCCGCGTTCGACCCCGAGGACCTCGTAGTAGTCACGCGCCACGGCGGACCTCCGGCGAGCACGCGCGACCGGTCAACGTGCACCGGCCGCGCGAAGGGGTGAGCGTCGATCAGGCGTCCTCGACCTCAGCGTCGATGACGTCGCCTTGGGCCGGTGCGTCACCTGCGCCGGCTTGGGTGGCCTCGTAAGCGACCCGCCCGAGCTCTTGGCTCGCGGTCGACAGCTCTTGCGTGGCGGCCTGAATCTTGGCCAGGTCGTCGCTGTCCTTGGCGTCGCGCGCTGCTTGCAGGGCGCCTTCAACCTTGGCCTTCTCGGCGTCGGAGAGCTTGTCCTTGTGCTCGCCGAACGAACGCTCGATCTGGTAGGTGAGGTTGTCGAGCTGGTTGCGCGCCTCGATGATCTCCTTCTTGGCGCGGTCCGTCTCTTCATTGGCCTTGGCGTCGGCGACCATCTTTTCGATCTCGGCGCTGCTCAGACCCGAGCTCGCCTGGATCGAGATGCGCTGCTCCTTGCCCGTCGCCTTGTCGCGCGCCGAGACGGAGAGGATGCCGTTGGCATCGAGGTCGAACTTGACCTCGATCTGTGGCATGCCGCGCGGGGCGGACTGGATGCCGTCGAGGCGGAAGTTGCCGAGCAGCTTGTTGTCGCGCGCCATCGGGCGCTCGCCCTGGAAGACGTAGACGTCGACGGCCGTCTGGTTGTCGGCCGCGGTGCTGAACACCTCGGTCTTGCTGCACGGGATCGTCGTGTTGCGCTCGATGAGCTTGGTGAAGACGCCGCCGAGCGTCTCGAGGCCGAGGGAGAGCGGCGTGACGTCGAGGAGGAGCAGATCCTTGACGTCGCCGCTGAGGACGCCGCCTTGGACCGCGGCGCCGACGGCGACGACCTCGTCGGGGTTGACCGAGCGGTTCGGCTTCTTGCCAAAGTACTCCTCGACCTTGCGCTGGACGAGCGGGATGCGCGTGGTGCCGCCGACGAGGAGGATCTCCTTGATCTGCGACGGCTGCAGGCCGGCGTCCTTGATGCACTGGCGGACCGGTCCGAACGAGCGGTCGATCAACGGCTCGATCATGCGCTCGAACTCGGCGCGCGACAGCGTCTTTTGGAGGTGCTTGGGCCCCGACGCGTCGGCGGTGAGGAACGGCAGGTTGATCTCGGTGCTCATCGAGCTCGACAGCTCGATCTTGGCCTTCTCGGCGGCTTCCTTGAGACGTTGGATCACCATCGTCTGACCGGCGAGGTTGATGCCCGTCTCCTTCTTGAACTCGCTCACCAGCCAGTCCATCAGGGTGTGGTCGATGTCGTCGCCACCGAGGTGCGTGTCGCCGTTGGTGGCCTTGACCTCGACGACGTTGTCGCCGACTTCGAGGACCGAGATGTCGAACGTGCCGCCACCGAGGTCGTAGACGGCGATGACCTCGTCCTTGCCCTTGTCGAAGCCGTAGGCGAGCGCGGCCGCCGTGGGCTCGTTGATGATGCGCTTGACGTCGAGGCCGGCGATGCGGCCGGCGTCCTTGGTTGCCTGCCGTTGGCTGTCGTTGAAGTACGCCGGGACGGTGATCACGGCCTCGGTGACCGCCTGGCCGAGGTAGGCCTCGGCTTGCGCCTTGAGCTTTTGAAGGATCATCGCCGAGATTTCGGGCGGCGAGTGGTCCTTGCCCTGGGCGCGGATGCGGCAGTCGCCGTTATCGGCGGGCACGACGGTGAACGGGAGGCGCTTGAGGTCCTCGCCGACCTCGTTGAACCGGCGTCCCATCAGCCGCTTGGCCGAGTAGATCGTGTTCTCCGGGTTCACGATGGCTTGGCGGCGCGCGACGATGCCGACGAGGCGGTCGCCCTCCTTGTTGAAGCCGACGACCGACGGCGTGGTGTAGGCGCCCTCGTCGTTGACGATGACGACCGGCTTGTCGCCTTCCATGACGGCGACGACCGAGTTGGTGGTTCCGAGATCGATACCGATGATGCGTCCCATGGTCCCTCCCTTTGGGCGTTCGTTGCATTGGACGGTGACAACCGGAGGGCGCCGTGCTTGGCGCTCGCGCTCGTCGGCCCGTCGACGGCTGCAACCTAGACGCGCCGCGCCGAGCGTCAACGGACGTCGTGAACGTGGTGGCTCGGCGCACGGTGCGCCTTGACGGCGCCGGTGGCGTGCCTAGGCTCGCGGCGCTGCGGGGCCGTGACGTCGGTCAACGGTCCCGCCCCTGTCCAGCGACCTGCCCCGCGCGCTCGCGAGGGGTCCTCCAAAGTCTCATGCATTCTGGAGTTTCATCATGGTGAACTTCCGCCCACTCTACGACCGTGTCCTCGTTCAGCGCATCGAGGCCGAGCAGAAGACCTCCAGTGGTCTGTTCATCCCCGAGACGGCGCAGGAGCGTCCGCAACAGGCGCGCGTGATCGCGGCGGGCACCGGCCGACTGCAGAAGGATGGCTCGGTTCGTCCGTTGACGGTTCAGGCCGGCGACCACGTCCTGTTCGGCAAGTACAGCGGTGACGAGATCAAGGTCGACGGCGAGACCTACCTCATCCTGCGTGAAGACGACCTCCTCGCGATCGTCGAAAGCTGAGCGTTTAGCAACCTTACTGCACGGAGTCATTCCCATGGCCGCCAAGGAAATCCACTACCAGGAGAGCGCCCGGGCCCGCGTGCTGCAGGGCGTCAACACGCTCGCCAACGCGGTGCGCGTCACGCTCGGCCCCAAGGGTCGTACGGTCGTTCTGCAAAAGTCGTTCGGTTCGCCGCTCGCGACCAAGGACGGCGTCACGGTCGCCAAGGAGATCGAGCTTCCCGACAAGTTCGAGAACATGGGCGCCCAGATGGTCAAGATGGTCGCCAGCCAGACCAACGACGAGGCCGGTGACGGCACCACCACCGCCACGGTCCTCGCGCAAGCGCTGATCGGCGCGGGGGCGAAGCTCGTCGCGGCCGGGGTCAACCCGATGGACCTCAAGCGCGGCATCGACGCCGGCGTCTCCGCGGTGGTCGGCGCGCTCCGCGCCAACAGCCGCCCCACCGCGTCGTCGAAGGAGATCGAGGATGTCGCCACGATCTCGGCGAACGGCGACCGGACGATCGGCGCGATCATCGCCGACGCGATGGGCAAGGTCGGCAAGGAAGGCGTGATCAGCGTCGAGGAGGCCAAGGGCCTGCACACCGAGTCCGACATCGTCGAAGGGATGCAGTTCGACCGTGGCTACCTCAGCCCGTACTTCGTGACCGACGGCGATCGGATGGTCTGCGAGTTCGACAAGCCGCTGATCCTCGTCCACGAGAAGAAGATCTCGTCGCTCAAGGATCTGCGTCCGGTGCTCGAGAAGGTGATCGAGGCGGGACGTCCGCTGTTGATTGTGGCCGAAGAGGTCGATGGCGAGGCGCTGACCACGCTCGTCGTCAACAACCTGCACAAGGCCCTCAAGGTCTGCGCCGTCAAGGCACCGGGCTTCGGGGATCGCCGCAAGGAGATGCTCGTCGACATCGCCACGCTCACCGGCGCCAAGCCCGTGATGGCCGATCTCGGCGTCCAGCTCGAGAACCTCGAGCTCTCGGATCTCGGGACGGCCGATCGCGTCACGATCGCCAAGGACGCCACGACCATCGTCGACGGCGCCGGAAAGCCGGCCGAGATCAACGCACGCGTCAAGCAGATCCGTCAGCAGATCGAGGAGACGACCTCGGACTACGACCGCGAGAAGCTCCAAGAGCGGCTCGCGAAGCTGGTCGGTGGCGTGGGCGTGATCTACGTCGGCGCGGCGACCGAGCTCGAGATGAAGGAGAAGAAGGCGCGCGTCGAGGACGCCCTCAACGCGACGCGGGCGGCTGCCGAGGAAGGCGTTGTCCCTGGCGGCGGTGTCGCCCTTGTCCGCGCCCAGAAGGCGCTCGACGCGCTCGCGCTCGGCGGCGATGCGCAGTTCGGCGTCGCGATCGTTCGCGAGGCCTGCGAGGCGCCGCTGCGGATCCTGGCGACCAACGCCGGGGAAGACGCGTCGATCGTCGTCCACAAGGTCCGCGAGGGGGACGGCGCGTTCGGTTGGAACGGTGCCACGGGCGCGTTCGGCGACATGTTCGCGTTCGGCATCCTCGACCCGACCAAGGTCACCCGCACCGCCCTGCAGAAGGCGGCGTCGGTCGCTGGGACCCTGCTCACGACCGAGGCGATGATCGCAGAGAAGCCGAAGGACGACTGATCCTTGTGGCTTGGGGGGCGGAGCGAGCTCGGCCCCCACCGACAACAACGCCCCGCTGGACGTTCCAGCGGGGCGCTTTGGTTTTTCCAGGTGGTCGGCGGCGTCAGGACTTGGCGACCTTGGCGGCGTAGCCCGCCTGCTTGACCGCCGCGACGAGCGCGTCGGCCTTCGTCACGTTGCTGTCGAACGCGATCTGCGCCACGCCGGTGGCGTGGTCGACAGCGACGGCCTTCACGCCGTT
>JBEIFN010000021.1:0-16831 GCA_040382435.1 Alphaproteobacteria bacterium | reverse complement strand
GCTGCGTCGCGGGATCCCCTTCGGCTTCGATCACGACGGCTTCGCCCTCGAAGTAGCCGGGGTGCAGGTAGAGCGTCGCGCGTTCGAGGCGGGGGCTGGCCAGCGTCCAGACGCCGTCGCTGGGGTCGAGCGGGTACAAGCCGAGCATGGCGAGCACGCCCCACGCCGACATCGCGCCCGCGTCGTCGTTGCCGGGGAGCCCGTCGCGTCCGAGCCGGAAGTTGCGGGTCAGCACGTCGCGGACGCGCGACTGCGTGGCCGACGCGTCGCCGGCGCGCGCATACATCCACGGGATGTGGAACGACGGCTGGTTGCTCGGGTCGTGGAAGCCGCCGTCGAAGAAGGCGTCGAGCTTTCCGCGCATCGCGGCCTCGCCGCCCATCGCCTCGGCCAGCCCCGTGACGTCGTGCGGCACGAAGAAGCTGAAGATCCACGGACTCGCTTCGACAAAGCTCGAAAACCCGCTCATGTCGGCCGGATCGAACGGGCTGACCCACGTGCCGTCGGCGTAGCGCCCGCGCATGAAGCCGACGTCGCCGTCCCAGTGGTTGCGCCAGTTGCCTTGGCGCGTGGCGTAGCGCGCTGCGTCGTCGTCTCGGCCGAGGTGCCGCGCGAGCCGCGCCGTCGCGGCGTCGTTGAGCGCCGTCTCGAGGGTCATCGACGCGGCTTGGGTCGGGTCGCACTCGTGGGGCACCCACCCGAGGCGGAGGTAGTCCGGCGGCGTCCCGAGGTTGACGTAGCCGCACAACCCCTGAGGTAGCGCCTCGATCTCAGCCGTCCCCGCCTTGTCGACGGCGGCCCACAGGACGTCCGCGTCGACGTCGGCGAGGCCGTGGATGACCGCGTCGGCGAGGATCGGGATGCCGTGGTTGCCGATCATGACGCGGCTGTAGCCGGTCGCCGACCACGGGCACTTGTCCAACCATCCCCCCTCGCGGAACTGAAGGAGCAGGCTCTCGGCGATGTCGTCGCGGCGCTCGGGTTCGAACCACTGGCCGAGCGGGTGCAGTGTGCGGAACGTGTCCCAGAGGCACCAGTCGTCGGTCATGTAGCGAAACCCGTCGCCCTCGCGGACGGTCATCGTGCCGCTGGTGCCGATCGCGCTGACGCCGCCGACCTCGGTGTGATCCGCCGGCTGGAACGCGGCGTGGTAGAGCAGCGTGTAGAACAGCGCGGTCGTCTCGGTATCGGCCTCGACGTCGAAGCGGCTCAGGACCGCGTTCCACGCCGCGCGCGCGTCGTCGGCGACGGCATCAAAACCGCGATTCCCCAGCTCGACGTCGCGGTTTCGTGCGGCTTGATCCTCGCTCACGTAGCTGATGCCGACGCGGACCTCGACGGTGGTGGGTTCGGAGAACGTCCACCCGACCCAGCCTCCGGACCAAGCCCCCTGCGTCGCGTCCTGCCCTGCGAGCTCGCGCGGGGCGTCATCGCCGACGAACGCGCCGAACTCGGTGGGCGGCAGCGACACCTCGATCGCCGTGTAGACGGTGGTGTGCGCGGTCGTCTCGTCGCGGGTGGTGATCAGGTTGACGGTGGGATGGACGTTGTACGCACCGTATCCGCGCATCTCCGAACCCGTCCAGCGCCACGCGCCGCCGACGCTCCGTCCGTTGCTGTGTCCGAGGTCGACAAGCACGCGGGCTGGACCGGCGGGGAAGCGGTACCGGTGGACGGCGGCGTGCCCGGTCGCGGTCAGTTCGACGCCGATGCCATCGACGTCTACGCCATACCGACCCGGGCTCGCAGACTCGGTGGCGTGGTCGAGCGCCACGGGGCGCGCCGCACGGTCGGTGACGCGTTCGCCCCGTTGCGGCAGCAACAGCACTTGGCTGTAGCCGTTGTCGCTGCCGCCCGGGCCTTGCAGGTGGGTGTGGGTGAAGCCCTCGAGGTGGCTGTCCGCTGCGTCGTAGGCGTCGATGCTGCCGGGAGGCGAGGCCGTGTCGGGCGAGGCGCGGACCATGCCGTGCGGGACGAGCGCGCCCGGGATCACGTTGCCCGGACCCGCCGTGCCGAGAAAGGGGTCGACGACGGCGGCGCGGTCGCGAACGGGAACCTCGAACGGCACTTGCGTGTCGTCGGGCGCCACGTCGGCCTGGGGGGTGCAGGCAAGCCAGATCCAGACGGCGATCATCGCGACCTCCTCGCGGCCACCAGGTCGGCGAGGACGCGCGCGCGACGGGACGGGGTCTGGTGGTAGTCGAGCGTCTCGGGCGCCGGGCGATGGCTCGCGCCCACCGGGCAAGCGAGGCGGCTCAGGCATCCGCCGGCGCAGAGGGTTTTTCGAACCCGTGAGGGAAGGCACCGCTCGGCGTCCCACGATCCCGTGGCGAGCGCGTCGGCCGGACACGCGCGTTGGCACGGCGCAGCGCAGCGGGTGCAGGGGCTCGCGGCCGACGTCGACGGGGTCAGCGCGAAGGGGGTGTCGGTGACGAACGCGGCGCGCAGGCCGAGCCACGGTCCGAGGACGTCGTGGAGGACGAGCCCGAGCCGACTCGGGTGCCCCAGGCCGGCAGCGACGGCGAGGCCTCGGAAGTCGAGCGCGACGTCGGACGTGTCGGATGCCTCGATCCACCGGCCGGGTCCGAGGTCGACGCCTCCGAGTCGCGCGGCGACGTGGGCGTCGAACGGGTGCGCCAGCTCGGCGCGTCGAGGGTCTTCCTCGATCCAGCGAGCGAACGCCGCCCACAGCGTCGTCGGGGTCGAACCCAGCACCACCACGCGGGTGCCCTGAACGCCCTCGGGCAGCCAGCCTTCCGCGTCGGCGACGCCCCAGCGGTCGAGTCCGTAGGCGGCGAGCGGCGCGAGCGCGCTGGCGAGGTCGATCATCGACGGGACTCCGCGGGCGGGCCGACGACGACCCGGGCGAGCAGCTCTCGGACGTCGGCGTAGGTGCGATCGACCGCCTCGAGCCGGGCATCGTCGCGCGCAGCGGCGAGCTCGACGAGCAGGCCGACGAGGCCGGTCCGAACGGCGCGCGCGAGGCGGTCCGGCGGCAGGGCGAGCTGGTCGAGGTGGGCCGGGAACAGGCGGATCAACACCAGCTCCACGCGGGCCTCGGCCTCGCGGTTGAAGTCGGCGAGGCGGTCGCCGAGCTCGGTGTCTTTGGACGCGGTGGCGAGTGTTTGCACCAAGAAGGGGGCGAAGGCCCGCATGTCGCGCAGCGCCGACCACAGCGCGTCGAGGGCTTCGAGCGCCACGGTGAGACCGCCGTCGCCTTCGTCGAACCGCGCCTCGAACGCCTCATGGATGCGCCGGAACGTCGCCCGCCAAGCCTCGATCAGCAGGTGCTCGCGCGTCCGGAAGTGGTAGCGCATCAGGCCCAACGGCACGCCCGCGGCCTGCGCGACACCTTCGAGCGTGAAGGCGTCGACGCCGACGCGCCCCACGACGACGCGCGCGGCGTCGATCAAGCGGCGAACCGGGGTGCTGGACGTCGTCGGCATGGCGGTGGGATAACCAGCGCGGGGGAGGCGGGCGTGCGGACGTTGGTGGTTGGCGACATCCACGGCTGCGCCGACGAGCTGCGAGGGCTGCTCGCCGCCGCGCACGCCGATCGCGTCGTCGCGGTCGGGGACCTGTTCACGAAGGGGCCCGATCCGGTCGGCGTGTGGTCCCTCCTGCGCGAAGCCGGTGCCGAGGCCGTCCTCGGCAACCACGACGAGCGCCTCCTGCGCGTCATCGACGGCCTGCGTCCCCGTGACGACGCTGGCGCGGCCTGCGTCGCCGCGCTCGATGCCCATGACCGAGGTTGGCGCGACTGGGTCCGCTCGCTCCCGTTGTTCCTCGAGAACGTCGGTCCGTACACCGTCGTGCACGCGGCGCTCCATCCCTCGGGAGATCTCGACGCGACGTCGCGGGAGGTCGCGTTGGTGGCGCGCCGCTGGCCGGGGACCTCGCCGGACGACCCTCGCTGGACGGAGGTCTACGACGGCGAACGACGTATTCTCTACGGGCACGACGCCGTCGCGGGCCACCGCGTCCGGTGGCGCGGCGGGGTGCCGTGGTTGGTGGGGCTGGACAGCGGGTGCGTGTACGGAGGCCAACTCACTGCTTGGATCGCCGAGACTGACACGCGGATCGCGGTGCCAGCACGCCGGGTGTATCGGGCGATCGACGCCGCGTGACGTCCTCGCGGGAGGCGTCGTCGCGCGGCACGCGATACCGGCCGCGCCATGACAACGCCTACCCTTTGTCCTTCCTGTGGTTCGGACCTCGTCTACTTCGACGGCACGCTGCACGTGTGCCCGGAGTGCGCGCACGAGTGGGATCCGGCTGCCCCAAGCGCGCCCGGCGCCTCTTCCGGCGACGCCGTCGAGGAGGGCCTCGTCGTCGTCGACGCGAACGGTACGCGGCTCGCTGACGGCGACACCGTCGTCGTGATCAAGGACCTCAAGGTGCGCGGTGCGTCCAGCGCGCTCAAGGTCGGTACCCGCGTGCGGGGCATCCGGCTGGTCGAAGGTGATCACAACATCGACTGCCGCATCGACGGCTTTGGGGCGATGCAGCTCAAGTCGGAGTTCGTCCGCAAGGCGTGACGCCGCGCGGTGTTGGATCCGCAACGCAACGTCGCATCGGCGTCGGATCCATAGACAGCCGGCACCCCTGTGGGCAGAATGATCGGGGTGGGGGCTTCCATGTGGATGGTCTTGGTCGCGGCGGCGTGGGCGGCGGATCCGACGATTACGGTGGCGGACGATGGATCCATCGTCGCGCGGATCGAGATCGCCGCGCCGGAGTCGTCGATCCGCGCCGCGATCCCGGAGCTTCAGAAGGCCGGGATGAACAGCAACGTGCTCTCGGTGACGGCGCGCCCGGAGGGGGCGTGTACGGCGTTGGACCGCACGACGCGCGGCCTGTGGCGCCCGCTGCAACTGCGGACGCGCTTCTGCCCCTCGTCGACGGGGTTCTCGGAACGGCTCGTCGCGTCGGAGGATTTTACCCGGTACGAGGCCGACTGGACGCTTCGCCCGATCACCAGCGGGACGACGAGCGTTCAGCTCCGTGTCCGCAGCGACGTCAACCTGATGGTGCCGTCTTCGCTGCTTCAGACGGGGACGATGGACGGGGTTCGCGAGACCTTGCAGGCGCTCCTACGTCGCTTGGGCCGCTGAGATCGCGGCGCGAAGGTGCTGGGGCGTGCCACCGCAGCACGCGCCGAGGACGCTCGCGCCAGCGCGTCGCCAGCGTTGGCAGGCTTTGGCGAAGGCGTCCGGAGCGACGTCGACGAGGTTGACGTAGAGCCCCCAGGGGCCGCCCGACGCCGCGAGCATCGCCGCCCAGGCGTCGGCTTGGACGAGCGGTCCGCAGTTCATCAACAGGACGTCCGCGCCTGCCGCGCGCAGCCTTCGCAGCCCGGTTGGGTCCGGCAAGCCCGGCGAGGTGGAGGCGTAGCCTGGCGTCAGGCTCGTCCAAACAGGCAGTCCCGTCGCCGCCGCGGCCGACGTCGCGAGCAGCGCCTCGTCGAGGTGGAGGAACGTCTCGACGAGCACCCCGTCGACCCCGGCTCGTGCGAGGTGGTCGGCCTGGGCGCGGTGTGCGCTCGCGGCCCACGGAGGAGCTGGGTCTGACGACCAGCAGTCGTTCACCGGTGCGATGGCGCCGAGCACTGCATGGTCGCTGGGGACCGCGCGCCGCGCGAGCTGCACCGCCTGCGCCGTCCACCGCTGTGCGAGGCCACCGACGGCCCCCGTGGTGGCGCGAAACGTGGCGGCGGTATGAACGGTCGCGCCGGCGGCGGCCCACGCTGCGTGCGTCGCCGCGACGGCCTCGGGACGCGCACGTAGGGCGAGCGCGCTCCAAGCGGGCGGTGGTGTCGGGACGCCCATCGACTCGAGCTGCGTGCCGAGCGGGCCGTCGAGCCAGACGTCGCGCGGTACGCGCAGGTTGAGGCCGTTCAAAGTCCGAGGCTGCCGAGGATCGGGAGCAGGCACACCCCACGCACGAGCAGCGCGGGCCAGAATGTCTGGTGTCGGACCTGCAAGGCGGTCATCGTCACCGCGCACACGAGGCCAGGGATCGGGTTGAGGGGCGTCAGGAGTACGGCGGCCACGGCGGTCGACAGCCCGAGGCCGGCGCGCGCGCGGACGGCGCCGCGCAGGACGACCTCGGCCGCGAGCATCGCCGCCATCGTGACGTACGGCGCGACGCGGGTCGCCTCGGCAAAGCGCCCCGCCGCGGTCAGGGCATGCCCGTCCCACGGAGGCTCGGTCGGCAGCAGGAGCAGCGTCAGGCACAACACGCCAGCGCCCATCGCCTCGGCCCATTGCCAAGGCGTCGTCGGCCGAATCTGCAGCTCGTGTCGCAGGTTGGTGCTGCGTGCCAGCGCGACGAGGAGAAGCACGAACATCAGGATGGCGCCCGACGTCGCGCCGTCGGTGGCCGGGAGCGTCGCCGCGAGGTCGGGATTGCCTCCCCACGACCACAGGACCGGGCTCGCCACGGCGAACCACCACCCCGCGAGCACGAAGGCCGCATACATCCAGCCCGTGGCGCGGTCTGTGTCTCGACCGATGGCCTCGCCCTCGGCGAGATCGCGGGTCGTTTCCGCCAGACATGCGAGGGTCAACGCGCCGGTGACGAGCGTCGCGACGAATGGTGGGAGGAAGCCGTCCCAGACGGCTCCGGCGGCGACGAGCGCGCCGCCAAGCGGGACGCATGCGCCGAGGAGGGGGTTGAACGTGCCGATCCACCACGCCGCGCCCGCTGAGATGAACAGGGTCGCCGGGAGCACGCGGATGGCGACCGTGGCGCCGCCGATGACGTCGTTGGCGCGGCGGACGAGCCAGAAACCGAGGGCGGCCGTGCTGCCCGCGACCCACGGCACAGGGAGCAGGTACCACCCCGCGGTTTGGTGTCCGCCAAGGACCGCGAGGAGACAGGCGAGTAGGCCAGCCAGCCCGCCGAGACCGCCCCAAGCGAGCCACTTCCCGGCGACGAGCTCGGCGCGGGTGATCCCGGCGGTGAGCAAGGTCTCCATGGTGCGTGCGCTCCGTTCGCCGGGGAGCGACTGGCTGATCGCCCCGGTGAGCAGGCTCGCCGCGACGAGGCTCAGAAACAGCGACCGCTCGGGCCATGAGAAGTCGATGCGCGTCTGAACCTCGGTTTGAATCGGGGGGTACGCTGCGTCGAGGGCGTGCCCGAACGTCGGGGTCATGAAGTCGCCGTGGACGATCAGGCGGCCGTGGGCCTCGTTCGGGCGCTCCTCGAGCGAGAGGCCGCGGCCGGCGTTGAACGTGACGCCCTCGGTGCCGGCGAGCACTGGCGGCGGGGGGCCGGCGACGCGCAAGGTCGCCGGTGGCTCGAACTGCGGCGCAGGGGGGGCGATGGCGCCGGGAAGCAACAGGCTCACGCCGATGAACGGCAACATCCACGCCCGGCGCCCCGAGAACTCGATCCTCAGGTCGCGAAAGGCGATCGCCAGCACCCTCGTCGGGCGCGGTAACGCTGTGCTGAGGCCGGTCCGGGCAGTCATGTCGCGATCCTCGGCGGGTCTGGACGTGGGGTGTCGCGCCGTGACAAAGCCTTGCATACGTCGCCGGGTGACGCTACGGCTCCTTTGCTTTGGGAGTTCCAAAGCCGCGGCGCGTTGCCTCACTCGGGTGGGGCCACGAGGGAACCCGGTGCGATTCCGGGACGGTGCCGCCACCGTGTTGGGTCAAGCTCGACCACGAAGCCACTGGGGTCTCCCTGGGAAGGCGGTCGAGACGAAGGCCCTCAGTCGGGAGACCTGGCGTGCTGTGTCCGTTCCCATCATCCTCGGTTCAGGGATGCGGGGTCGATCGCGCGCACCGTTGGGGCGAGCGATGACGTCGTGCTCGGCCGGGGGCCTGGAGGCCCCTTGCGTTTTCTCGTTCTTCCTCTTCTTGTCTTGTCGGCCTGTGCCGAGGACCTCGCCGCTGTGGCGCCCCTCGTCGAAGCGGCGCCGACCGCGCGGGTGACCGCGCCGACGCTCACCAGCGGCCCGGTGGTCGCTGCAGACGGCGTGACGCTGACGGCGCGGGGCTTCCCGCCCGGCGTTCTGGTGACCTTCCTCCGCGGCGCCTCGGTGACGACGCGACCGACCTGCCCGTCGTGGCTCGCGGGTGGTTGCACCGCCCTGCGCAGCCCCGTTGTGCTCGGCGCCACCACGGCGAACGCCAACGGCGTGGCGCAGCTCAGCGTCGGCGTGCCCGCCGGCATGACGGTGGGCGCGTCCATCCCCTTCGAAGCCACCACCGCGGGCGCTCGGGCCCTCCGTCGGACGGAGGTGGTCGCGGGCCACGACGTGTTCGGCGTCTGGACCGACGCCTACGGGTTCGCCCACGAGATCGACCAACAGCGTTGGCGCCAAGACTTCGGCGTCTGGCACATCGCGCGCTGGGACGCCGCGAGCGGCGCCATCTTTGCGCGCAACGACGCGGGCAACACGTACTTCCCGAACCGCTGGTCGCGTTTCGATACGTCGGTGCAAGCGGGACAGGTCTGGTATTGCCAGACGGCGTACGCGGCGGCATCCCTCGCGGACGCGGTGGCGACGCCGGCCGCGGACGCGACAGACCTCACGGGCGGCTGTGCAGGGTTCGCCTGGAGCGAGCTGGTGCTCGCCGAGCCCGACATCGCCGGTGTGTGGACGGACGCATACGGCACCACACACGCGATCGACGCGTTCGCCTGGGATCAAGGATGGACGTCGTTCGACGTGGAGCGGTACTCCAACCTCGACCGCGTGATCATCGCGCAGAACGCCGCCTCGGCCCCCTTCTTCCCTGGCCTTTGGTCACGCTTCGACTGGACCGAAGTGGCGGGGGAGGTCTGGTACTGCCAGACGGCGTACGACGCCGCGTCGGCGTGGGACGCGCGCCAGACGCCTGCAGCGGATCCGACCGACCCCGCGAACGGCGGGTGCGGTGGGTTTGCTTGGACCCAACTGACGCCGTGACCCAGGTGGGGCGGGGCGCGCGTCAGCGGCTCGAAGGCCAGCGGACGTCGTCGCTCCGGCCGGTGCTCGGGCTGTTGTCGTCGTCGACGAGCGCACCGAGGTGCACGCGGATCGACAGCACGTGCCGCAGGTCGGCGGCGGCTGTCGGGTTGCCGTCGGTGCCGACGGGTACGACGAGCGCGTAATCGAACGTGCCGGCACCGGTCGCAAAGCCGACGCCGACGCGCGCGCTGTGGCCCGATCGTCCGAGCGTGTCGGCCCACCGCGCGTCGTCGCCGTCCCACGCCCAGCCGGTGCGGAGCGAGATGCCCCGGAGGCTGCCACCCGCGCCGAGGGACGCTCGCAGTTGCTGGGCGCCGGGTTGCCCGTTGTCGACCCAGCCGAGCTGACCTTGCGCGCTGAACGCCATGCCGACGACGTCGCCACCGGCGGGCAGGTCGCCTCGTACACCGACATCGAACCGCATCGGCCGGTCGGGGGCCGCGGCCATCGGGATCACGTCGCGAACGCTCGCGCCGACGGTGATCTCGGGGATCGGCTGGGCGGCGACGCCGAGCGACAGGTTGCCCGTCACGCCCTTGCCTTGCCACGCGTCGTCGTAGATCCGGACGTCGCCCGACGCGCCAAAACTCAGCCGCCGGTCGAGCAGGTTGACGCCAAGGCCCGCGACGATCTCGTGGCGGTCCTTGGTGTTGACGGGGTCCTGGCCGGTGACGGTGAATGGCGGCAGCTCGGCGTCGAGGAAGGGCGGGTTGGTCTGCCCGCCTTGGTAGCCGATGCCGAACCCGACGCGGGCGTTCGTCTTGGCGTCGACGACGAGCGCACCCCATCGCTTGTCGGCGGCAGGGCCAAAGTCGGCCTGTAGGGTGGCCTCGTAGCGCTCGACCAGCGCGATCGCGCCGGGATTTGTCCGCAGCACGATCGCATCGCTCGGCTCTGCGACCGCGCCGCCCCCCATCGCGCTCAGCTCGGCGGACGTGAGGACGTCGTCGGCACGCGCGACCGTCGAGGCGGTCACCAGCAACATCAGCGTCAGGTGGCGGGTCATCGAGGGAGGCAGTAGCGGAGACACGATGCCCTCGCAACCTCGCCCCACCGCCTTCGTCACCGTCGCGCTCGCGCGCCCTGGACTGGGCGACGGCCTCACCTACGCCGTGCCCGACGAGGTCCACGTCGCCGTCGAGGTCGGCCAGAGCGTCGAGGTCCCGCTGGGGCGGCAGCGCGAGATCGGTTGGGTCACGGCGATCGCCTCGATGTGCGAACTGCCGCCCGACCGCGTGCGTCCGTTCGTCCGCGTGGTCGAGGAACAGCCGCAGTTCGACGCGCCGCAGCTCGCCTTCTTTCGATGGATCGCGGACTATTACCTCGCGCCGCTCGGAGCCGTGATCCGCACCGCCTTGCCGGCGGAGACGCGGGCGCGGGCGGTTCGGGCGCTGCATCCGACCGACGCGGGCGTCGACGCGATCGCCGACACGCCGCCCGACGGGTTGGCGGGGACGGTGTTGCGGCTGTTGGTCGCGCGACCGGGGCTGACGCCGCGTGCGCTCGCGCGACGCTTTCCTGAAGAAGGTGACGAAGAAGCCTTCAAGAAGGCGACCGCTTGGCTCGTGCGCCGCGGTCTGGCCGCTTGGCACGAGGATGTCCGGGAAGGACAGCGCGGACGCGTCGCGACCGTGGCGCTCACGCCCGCGGGCCGCCTCGCTTCGCCGCGCGGCGCACGCGCGCTCGCCGTCCACGCGATGTTGGCGGCCTCGGACGCGCCGCTCGATCTGCAGACGGTCGTCGCCACCCACGGTGCGAGCGCGCGCGACGCCCTCCGCCGCTTTGGGGAGCAGGGCTGGGTGGTGCGCGCCGAGCGCGAGGTTCGCGATCCGCTCGATGCCGTTTCGGCCATCGGCCCGACCGCACCGCTCCCGCTTCGCGACGCGCAACGCGCTGCCCTCGAGGCGATCGCAGGGGCCGAAGGGGGGCAGACGTTCCTGCTGTTCGGCGTCACCGGCTCGGGCAAGACCGAGGTGTTCCTCGGCGCGGCGGCCGGGGTGCTCGCCCGGCAGGGTCAGGTCTGCGTCCTCGTCCCCGAGATCGGCCTGACGCCGCAGCTCGTCGGCCGCTTCCGGGCGCGTTTCGGCGATGCGGTCGCCGTGTTGCACAGCGGGCTCTCCGGTGGTGAGCGCCTCGCGCAGTGGCGGCGTGTGCGCGCGGGCGAGGCCAAGGTCGTGGTCGGCGCGCGTTCCGCCTTGTTCGCGCCGTTCCAAGCGCTGGGTCTGGTCGTCGTCGATGAAGAACACGACGACTCGTACAAGCAGGATGACGGCGTTCGCTACAACGCCCGCGATCTCGCCGTTGTCCTCGGTCGCCAGCGCCGGTGCCCGGTCGTGCTCGCCTCGGCCACGCCGAGCCTCGAGAGCTGGCACAACGCCGCCGAGGGCCGGTACACGCTGCTCCGGCTGCCGGAGCGCGCGACGGGACGCCCGGTGCCATCGGTCGAGGTCGTCGACATGACGGCGGTCCCCAAGGACGACGAAGGTCGACGCCCGATTTTGGCGCCGGACGTCGTCGACGCGCTCCGGGCGACTTTTGCGCGCGGTGACCAGGCGATGGTGCTGTACAACCGGCGCGGCTGGGCGACGCTCGTGTCGTGTGAGGACTGCGGCGGTGCCTTTGACTGCCCGTCGTGCGGGATCGCGCTCACGCTGCATCAACACGCGCGCGTGCTCGCCTGCCACTACTGCGGCCTGAAGCGGCCGATGCCTTCGACGTGTCCGGCGTGCGCTGGACCCAACCTCGTCGAGGTCGGCAAGGGGACGGAGCGCGTCGAAGCGGTGCTGCACGACCTGTTCCCCGATGTCGCGATGGCGCGGCTCGACGCCGACGTCGCGTCGCGACGGGGGGCGCTCCACGAGGTGCTCGACGGGTTCCGCGCCGGGCGCACGCAGCTGCTCGTCGGCACGCAAATGTTGGCGAAGGGGCATGACTTCCCCGGTGTCGCCACGGCGGTGGTCGTCAGCGTCGATCAGGGTTTTCGGATGCCGGACTTCCGTGCGGGGGAGCGCACCTTCGCGCTCCTCGTCCAGCTCGCTGGACGCGCGGGACGGGGTGCGACCGCGGGCCGTGTCCTCGTGCAGACGCATCAACCTGAGCTGCCCGCGCTTCGCTGGACCGGTGACGTGGAGGGGTTCCTCAAGCGCGAGGCGAGGCTGCGGTCGACGCTGCGCTACCCGCCGTATGCCCGCCTCGCGTTGGTGCGTCTGGACGGCGAGGACCGCGATCGCGTCATGGCGGCTGCCAAGGATCTCGCCGCGTTGCTCCGTCGCGGCTTGCCTGCCGGGCTCGACGTCCTCGGCCCTGCGCTCGCCGCGATGCCCCGCCTCGCAGGGCGCTGGCGCGTTCAGGTCGTTCTACGCGCCGCCGACGCGGGTCGGCTTCACGCGTGGCTCACACGGGCGCGGGGGCATCTCGATGCCGTCGCCCGGCGTGGCGTTCACGCCACCGTGGACGTCGATCCGCGGCACCTGATGTGAACCTGCACCGGATCGGACCGTGGCGGTTGGACGTCGCTTGGGCTATGGTGCAGGGGTTCCCCTTCGTGGAGGCACGGTGAGCGAACGTTGCCCGTTCTGCCACAAGCCTGTGGCCGAATCCATCGTCCAGTACGGCGGCACCTGTCCGAGCTGCTTCGCCGACATTCCCGGCGAGGACGTCGCGACCGATCCCGGCGAGATCGTCCGGGCCCAGCGTCGTGCCAAGGACGAAGCCGACGTTCGCAAGCAGTCGATGAAGCAGGCGTGGGTGTTCGCCCCCGTCGCGCTCGCGGTGCTTGGGTTCGGCGTCTTTGCGTTGATGCCGGAGCCTGAGATCACCGAGCTGGTGATCGAAGACTTCGCGATCGACTTCGACATGAAGGAATGGGACCCGAAAGCGGGGACCAAGGCGCAGCTCGCGGCCAAGGCTGCCGACGCGAAGGACGCCATGAAGGCGGACGCAGCCAATCCGGCCGCCAAGGCCACCGAGGCCGGGCAGGCCGGTGCGAACGTCGCGGCCTCGGCCGCGGGCGGAGCGGCGATCAAGGACGCGGCGTCTGCGTCGGCGACCTCCGCGGGCATGGCACCTCCGAGCGGCGGTCCTTCCGGCGCGGGGATGCAGGCGCCCGGCATGGCGGCGTCGTCGGGCGGCGCGGGCATGGGGCTTGGCGAGATGCCGGAGGTCACGGCCGAACGGTCGGGGCCGGTGCTGTCGGCGTCCAAGAAGGAAGAGATCGTTGCGGTCGTCCGGAACCTGATGAGTAAGCGCAAGGCGGACATCGGCGAGTGCATCACGCCGGGGCTCGCCGGGTCGTGGATGCTCAAGATCACCTTCAATGAGAAGGGTGAGGTCAAGGCCGTCGATCTCGCGCCGCAAGGGCCTGCCGCCCCCGAGTTCGAGACCTGTGTCGAGGGCAACGTCAAGTTCTGGAAGCTCGGCGCACAGCTCGACCGCGAGCTGACGGTCCCTGTCCCCCTCAACCTCAAGGGCTGAGGTCGTCAGCGGGCGAGCGGCTTGCGCATCAGCAAGGCGTCACAGCCATCGGCGTAGTACCGGCGACGTCTCCCGACTTCGGACCACCCGTCGCGCGCGTAGAGCGCAACGGCGCCCACGTTGTCGACGCGCACCTCAAGGAAGGCGTTCTGCGCGCCTGCCTCGCTCCACCCTGCGTAGGCCGCTTGGAGCAGTGCGACGGCGACGCCACGACGGCGTGCCGAGGGGTGGACTGCGACGGAGCCGAGCTCGGCCTCGTCGAGTACGACCTGACCGACCAAGTGGCCGACAGGGGTGTCGTCCAGGGTGGCGATCCAAGCGCACGCGCCCGGCGCTTGCAGCGCGCTCCGCACTTGCAGCGCGCTCCATGGATGGTGCGCCGCGGCAGCCTCGATCTCGGCGATCGGGCCCGCGTCGGCGAGGTCGGCACGGCGCACCTGCATGTTCGGCCCCCGGTCGGCGGCTACCGCGTGGGCGGTCGCGCGGCGAGGGGCCGTGCGATAGTCCGACGGGGTGGGGACGTCGGGATGCGCGTGCTGGGCCTCGAGACGAGCTGCGACGAGACAGCGGCGGCCATCGTCGATGCCACGGGCGTGCGCTCCGAGTTGGCTTGGACGCAAGAGGTCCATGCGGCTTGGGGAGGCGTTGTCCCCGAGCTGGCGGCGCGCGCCCACCTCGAACGCTTGGGCGCGGTGGTCGCCGCGGCGTTGTCCGAGGCCGGTGTCGAGCGGCCCGACGCCGTGGCGGCGACGGCCGGTCCGGGACTGATCGGTGCGGTGCTCGTGGGGTTCTCGGCGGCACGCGCGCTGGCTTCGGCGTGGGACGTTCCGTTCAAGGCGGTGCATCACCTCGAAGGTCATCTCCTGGCCGCGCAGCTCGAACCGGTGCCGCCGCCGTGGCCGCACCTGTGCCTGATCGTCTCGGGGGGCCACACGACGTTGTACCGGGCGGCTCAGCTCGGTGCTTACGAGGTCCTCGGCGCCTCGGTCGATGACGCCGCTGGCGAAGCCTACGATAAGGTCGCCCGCATGCTTGGGCTGGGCTACCCCGGCGGCCCGCTCGTCGACGCGCTCGCGGCGGTGGGCGATCCGGGTGCTGTGGCGTTCCCGCGACCGCTGGCGGGCCAGCCCGACATGAGCTTCTCCGGCCTGAAGACGGCGGTTCGCCAGCACATCGAGCGGCCGGGGCGTGCCTCCGACGCCGACATCTGCGCCAGCTTTCAGGCGGCCGTGGTCGACGTCCTCGTCGAACGCGTCGAACGTGCGGTGCGCGCCACCGGCGTTCGGCACGTGACGATCGGCGGCGGCGTGGCGGCGAATCGAGGGCTACGCGCGGCCTTGACGACGTCCTCCCTGCGATGCGGCTACGGCCTGACGCTGCCAGCGCCGGCGCGATGCACCGACAACGCCGCGATGATCGCGGTGGCTGGGCGCATGCGACTGCTGGCCGAGGGGCCGGACGCAGCGGACGTCGGCGCGCGCGCCGCTTGGAGCTTGCAATGACGCTTCCTTCTCCTGACGAGCCGCGCGCGCTGCTCGCTGCGCTCGAAGCGAGGGCCAACAAGCGGTTCGGACAGCACTTCCTCGCGCGCCCTGACACGGTGCGTCGAATCGTCCGCGCGAGCGGCGTGCGGGCCGGCGACCGCGTCGTCGAGATCGGGCCGGGTCTAGGGATCCTCACCCAGGTCTTGCGCGAGACGGGCGTCGACTTGACGGTGGTCGAGATCGACAAGACCCTCGCCGGGGTGCTGCGCGAACGCTGGCCCGACCTCGATGTCCGCGAGACGGACGCGACCACGGTGTCGTGGGACGAGATCGTGCCGGGCGGCGCCGCTCACTTGGTGGCGAACCTCCCGTACAACGTCGGCACGGGGATCGTCATGGACGCGGCGCGCGCGGGTGCGTTCGCGACGATGACGGTCATGCTTCAGTCCGAGGTCTGCGATCGCATGGCGGCGGCGCCGGGGAGCAAGGCGTACGCGGCGCTCTCGCTGGCGTTGCAGGCGCGCGCCGAGGTCCGACACGTGCTCGACGTTCCGCCGGGCGCCTTCGTTCCGCCGCCCAAGGTCCACAGCGCCGTCGTCCACATCGTTCGGCGAGACACCCCGGATTTTGGCCCGGCCGGCGAGGGTTTGTTCGACCGCACCGTGCGCGCCGCCTTCGCTGCCCGTCGCAAGACCCTGCGCAACGCCCTCGGCGCCGCGTTCGGCTACGAGCGCGCAGAGGCAGCGTTGGCAGAAGCCGGTGTCGATCCCGGGCTTCGGGCAGAGGTGTTGGGCGCCGAAGCCTTCCGCGCGATAGCGGCTGCATTCTCGCGACCCATCGCTACGACGGAGGCGGCGCCATGAGGTGGACGGCCAGCGGGGTCACCGACATCGGGCGTCGCCGTGACCGCAACGAGGACGCCTACGCGGTCGATGAGGACCACGGCGTCTACGTGGTGGCCGACGGCATGGGCGGCCACGCTGGGGGTGCGCACGCGAGCGCGCTCGCCGTCACCAAGGTCGCCACCGTGTTCGCCGAGGCGGTTCGGGTCGCCGACGACGAGCTGCCGGGGGCACGCGGCGAGGCCGTGGCCTCGGCGCTTCGGGCCGCCGTCCAAGCCGCGAGCGCGCGCATTCGTGCGTTTGCCAAGGAACACCCAGAGTTCAAGGGTATGGGGACCACCGTCGTCGTCCTCGCTGCGGATGGCGCGCAGGCCCATCTCGCGCACGTCGGCGACAGTCGCATCTACCGATGCCGTGGCGGCGAGATCGCCCAGCTCACCGAGGATCATTCGCTCGTGGCCCAGTCGATCCGCGACGGCCTGATCACGCCCGAGCAGGCCAAGACGCACCGGATGCGCAACGTCATCACCCGCGCGCTGGGGTTCGATGATGCCGTCGACGTCGAGGTGCGATCCGAGTCCGTGGCGCCAGGGGACGTCTTCCTCCTCTGCTCGGACGGGCTTTCGGGCAAGGTTCAACCTGCTGAGATGGCCGAGGCGATCGCGGCGCTCTCCCTCGACGACGCGGTCCGGCGGTTGATCGCGCTCGCGAACGCCCGGGGCGGCGAGGACAACATCACGGCCCTGGCCGTGCGGGCGGACGCGCCGTGAAGGTCTCCCTCCCACCCGCGCGGTCGCCGTTCCCGCCGCCCGCAGCCACACCGGCGATGGACCGTCCACCGGATGACCTGCCGCCGGCGTTTCAGCCGATCGCCGCGGAGGGCGAAGCCGTGCCGGCGCGCGCGCGCGTGGAGCCGGCGCGTCCCGCCGCCGAGGTGGGCGCGCCCGTGGGGCGCGAGGACGTCCCGGTGCTGTGGCCGGCTGCGGCGGCCGCGCTCGTGTTCCTCGCGAGCTTCGAGGCGGCGGCGATCGTCTCGCTGTGGCCCGCTGCCGCCGGCATCGAGGCGGTCG
>JBEIFN010000020.1:0-16853 GCA_040382435.1 Alphaproteobacteria bacterium | reverse complement strand
GCCCGCAGCTCCTCCTCGTTGATCGTCGCGCGCTGCTCGGGCACGGGGTCCAACAGGTTGAGCTGTGGCAGCTGGAAGAACAGCGAGGCACGGTCGACCACGGCGCCGCCGTCATCGTCGACGCGCGCCACCAAGCCCTCGGCCGGCTCGACGGCCGGCCCCAAGGTCGGCGCCTCGTCCGCGGGCGTCACGGACCGCGGACCACGGCTGGCCGAAGCCACCACCGTCGCTCCTGGGTCGGACACCGGCGGCGCGTTGCGCGCGCTCTGCCCCGGCAACGTCGGATCATCGGCCTCGAAGTCCTCGCCTGCCGTCATCACCGGCCGGGCGAGATGCTCCTCGGTGGCGTGCGAGGGCTGCGCGACACGCGAGTAGCCGACAAGGGCGTCGTGGTTCGCCCCTGGACCCGGACCCGAGATCGGCGCCGAGTTTCTGAGGACCGCAGGCTGCGGCGTACCGGTCGACGAGGCCTCGCCGGTGGACGCCATCGCGGAAGGACGCCGGCCCGGCCCGACGACCGAGACGCTCGTCGACGGCCCCGGCAGCGTCCGCAAGCCAGCCCGCGCGGAGGGACGCAGAGGGCGGCGCACATCGCCGAAATCCACGGCCGGCGCGCCCGTCGAGGTGTGGGGGCGCGCGACCGACGGGACCGCCGCCACAGAACCCCGACGTGGACGCGCAACCGAGGGCTCCGGTGCAGCGTGGCCCGTGCCCCCGCGCCCACCGCCCGGCGGCTGCATCGGCGTCCCGCCGGCCGCACCCGGCGTGCCCGCGCGACGCCGCGCCACACCGTCGCCTAGCGTCTGCCCGTCGGCGAGCCGCGTCGGCGTAATCTGCGTCGGCTCCACCGTCAGGCGCGTCGGAGGGAGCGCATCCAAGCCGATGCCGCCCTGCAGCTCAACGATACTCGGCGGCAAACCTCGGTCTGAACCGCGCGATGGCGCAGGCGTGTCGATCAACGCTTCCAAAACGTCCTGGCGCGGCGCCGAGCCCACGTCGGACGAGGCCGTCAGCCCCTCGCCGTGCGCTGTGCGGTCGCCGATGCCGTCCACCATGCCCGTGACGACCCGCTTGACCCCACGGGTGGTCGCGCTCGCTGCTCCGCCGAACCAGCCGAGGACCGCACCCCCAAGGCTCGTCAGCAGACCCCACGCTTCGGCGAGCACGATCTGCACGCCCTGACCGAACCGTGTGACGCCGGCGAACACCCCGAGCGCCGTCCAGCGGGTAGCGGCGTGCAGCCCCTGGCCCGCACCGACGATCCCCGACCCTGCGACGTGCCCGACGCGCGCGAGGACCGGTGCATCATCCTCACTGCGAACCGGCAGATCGCGCTCGACGCGATCAATCAACGCGACCACGAGGTCCCGCCACGACAGGCCCAACAACACCCCGAGCGCGCCCACGAAGGCTGGCACCCACACCAACCAAGCGCCAACGGGGCCAACAAGCGCCGAGGACGCCGCCCCCAGGGCATGCCCGACGCGCCCTCCAGGGGGGAACGGACTGTGCGGCGGGACCCCGAGGCCCAGATCGACGAGCGCGAGCGCCATCGAACCGGTGAGCACGCCCACCGAGCGGCGCCCCCACGACCACCCCGGACGGCCCGCGAGCCGCAGCACCGCGACGATCGTTCCGGTCGAAACCCACCAAGCCCCGTAGCCGAACGCTTGGAACATGCCGTCGGCGAGTCGCGCACCAACCAAGCCGCAGGGGTTGCGCACCAGGGCCCCAGCCGGCACGGCGACATCCCACGTCGGGTCGGCCACATCGTAGCCGTACAGGCTCACCGCAGCGAACAACGACCCGGCCAAGACGCTGCCCCAGAACAGCTCGGTCCGGTGGGAGACCACCTGGCGATGTACCGCGTCAAACGCCGCCGTCGCGTGATCGAGCGTCGTCGGCCCGTCGTGCACGACGGTGCTAGCCTTACGCGGAGCAGCCTGCCTGCCATCACGCGACGTCGGCGGGGACGCCTCGCGTCCACGCGTCGACTCGACGGCACGGGGACGCGCCGGACGGCGAGCAGCATGCGGACGTGCGGGGGGCTTGGGCGGCAAGGTCGACTCCTGCTGCAGCGTAACGCATCGCGTCCAAAAACGTCGCGAAGACGGCCCAAAATCCGGCGCCATCGCGCGAAAAACGAGGTTCGGATCTGCCAAGCGGCCACCGCGTTTCGCGCTGGGTCGCGGAAGTCCAGCGAGACCGGTTGGCGCGACATTGCAGGGTCGTCCTGCTATGCAGGAACAGGGGGCCGGATGGCGCGTCTGTTGATCACGGGAGGCGCGGGGTACGTCGGGTCGCACGTCGCCCGGCACATGCGATCGGTCGGGCACGACGTCGTCGTTTTTGACCGCTTGTTCGAAGGTTACCGAGAGGCGGCGGGCTCGCCCTTGGTCGTCGGCGACCTCCGCGATCGCAGCCAAGTCCTGCGGGTGTTCCAACAGCACGGTCCCTTCGACGGGGTGCTCCACTTCGCCGCCCGCATGAGCGTCGGTGAGAGCGTCACCGACCCGCTCGGGTATTGGGACGTCAACGTCGGCGGCACCCTCAACCTGCTCGCTGCGATGTCTCAACATCAGGTGCAGAAGTTGGTCTTCAGCTCCACCGCTGCCGTCTACGGCGTGCCGGAGCGCACCCCGATCTCTGAAGACGCCCCGATGGCCCCGATCAACCCGTACGGCGCCACCAAGGCAGCCGTAGAGCGTCTGCTGATCGACCTCGCCGCCGACCCGGGTTGGCAGATCGCGAGGTTGCGGTATTTCAACGCGGCGGGCGGCGCGTCGGACGGTTGGATCGGAGAGGCTCACGACCCCGAGACGCACCTGCTCCCCCTCGCGCTCGACGCCGCACGTGGAGGCGCGCCCCTCACCCTGTTCGGCGAGGACTATCCAACCCCCGACGGGACCTGCGTCCGCGACTACGTCCACGTCGACGACCTCGCCGACGCCCACCGCCGCGCGTGGGAGCGTCTCCAGGCGTCGGGAGGCTCGGGCGTCTGGAACCTCGGGTCGGGCACAGGCTACAGCCTGCGCGAGATCCTCACCGCGATCCGAGCCGTCACCGGCCGCGACGTCCCCCACGCGTTCGGGCCCCGACGCCAAGGTGACCCGCCGACCCTACTCGCCGACCCTTCCCGGGCCGCGCGCGACCTCGGATGGACCCCGCAGCGCGACCTCCGCACCATCCTCACCGATGCGTGGCGCTGGCGGTGCGAGCCTCGCTACGGGCGCGGCGCTTGGCGCACGCGCGGCTAGTAGCCGCCGCCCTTGGGCTTGACGACGACGTGATCATCGGGGAGCAGTTGAGGGTCCTCGGCGCCGGGATCACCGCGAAGAACGGCTCGAATGTCGACGGTGCGGACCTGACCGTCGCGGATCACCGCGACGCGACGAAGGTTGGCGTAGACCGATGTTCCCCCGGCCAGCGTCAACGCTTGGCTCACCGTCAGGCCCTGGGTCAAGGGATAGACCCCCGCCTTCTCCAGCTCGCCCTCGACGTAGACCACCTTCGACGGCTGGAGGACGATGCGGTCTCCGGCGCGGATCTGCACCGAGGTGTCGGCCGGCAGGCGGTCGAGACGGTACGACCGTCGCGCGCCGTCGGCCGCGATGATCTCGGCCTCGACCACCCCGTCCCCCTTCGTGCCACCCGCGAGGCTGATGATCTCGGGCAGCGTCGTGGCGCCTTCGAGGTAGAGCGGACCCGGCCTTTCGACCTCACCGAGCACATCGACGCGCTGAGACCGAAAGCGCACCACGCGCAAGGCAACAGACGGGTTGCGCAAGTACGTTCCCTCGTACCGACGCACGATGTCGGCCTGCAGCTCGGATGGACTACGGCCGCAAGCAGGCACCGTACCGATAAGCCCGAGCGCGATGGCGCAAGCGTCATCGATCACCACCTCACCGGTCAGCTCCGGCTGATGGTAGACGAGCACGCTCACGACGTCGCCAACACCGAGACGGTAGGCGGAATCCTGCGCCCACGCCGGGGAGCACACCACCGCCACCAGCCCCGCCAACACGCGGGGAAGCGACGCGACACGCCGCGGCGACTCAGTAGGTGAAGTTGAGGACGGTCCGCGCCATGATGTTGTCATACTGGATCTCCCTCTGGGAGCTCGCGCGCTGCGCCCAGCCCGCGCCGACATCGATACCGAGCCAAGGAACGGGCGTGAACAACAGACCGAGGTCGGCGCGCGTCACGATGTCTCGACGCTCGACTTCACCGGCGTATTCCTCGAACCGGACGCTCGCCGATACCGACGACCCGACGACCCGGCTCCAATGGGAGGCCAGGTCTACGCGCAGATAGTTCTGCGCCACGTAGTTCGTAAAGAACGAATCCTGGAAGTCCTTGCGGAAGGTGACGCTCAACGCCTGACCGAGCGCGCGCTTGGCCTTGAAGCCGAAGTCGAGGTCGGTCTTGAGCGTGACGAGCAAACCGTCGGCTCCGTTGACGTTGACGCCAAAACCGGCCGCGACCGGATCGGCCTCGTTCCCCAGACCGGGCGCCGACGCAGACTCCTCGGCCACCGAGTCCACGTCGTACCAGCCGCCGCCCCAGCCGAGCAGCGCGGTGAGCACGAAGTTGCGCGTCACACGGCCGCGAAGGCCGGTTTGCGCCTTGAACAGCGTCGAGTCGGGCTTTGCGAGGAAGTCGCCGTAGGAGCGGACGGCCCCCAGCCCGGACTCCACGATCGGAACCTGCTGGTTGGTCGAGACCCAGTTGTCCTGCCAGCGGTTCAGGTCGACGTTCGATTCCACGACAAACGCGGTGCTGGGGAAGAACCGCCACGCCACAGAAAGGTTGGGGGCGATCGTCGTACGCGCGTTGTACTGCCGCTGCGTGTCGGCGCCCGGGACCCGGTAGATGTGGTAGGCGACGTCGGTGCCTGCTTGAAGGTCGACGTCAGGCCCGGGTCGGACCGTGATCACCGCACCCGCGTCGTTGCGGAACTGGGTGAGCAACGAGTTGCCCAAATAGGGGTTGTCAGACTCGCGGTTGCGAATGACCGCGTTCTCTTTGATCGAGAAGCCCACGACGGCCTTCGGGAGCACGTCCAAGCGGGTGTCGACGGTGAAGTCGGTGTACCGGTCGAGGTTGGCCGCGAGCTGCGGATCGAACCACTTACGAAGCTCGTAGGTTCCGTCGAGGTTGAACTTGACCTTCGAAGACGCGTGGTCGATCCGGATCTTCGGACGCAGCAGGAAGTTGGCCGAGGGAACGACGCGATCACGCTGAAAGTTGCTCTGGACCGCACCGACGCTCAGGTACGAGTTGGAGCGAAACTCCACGCCCGCGTCGACTTCCGGCACGATCTCGGTCTTCTTGTCGTCGTTGCCCACGACGATGTGCTCACCCGGCGCCGCCCAAGCTGGTGCACTGCGCGTCGATGCGAGACCGACGAGCGCCAGCAAGAAGAGGTGAGGACGACTCAACATGGGACCCTTGTATCCTGATGACAGCGTCCCTACCGATGACGCCGCAAAATAGAAAGAAATCGCGTTGCAGGTTGTGGAAGAGTGCGCCTGCTACGCTCAGAAGGGGCTGGCGTCGGGAGGATCGAACGCCCAGTCCATCATGTCATCGGGCAAGGCCTTCATGTCGTCGTCGGAGGCCGACGGCGCCCCCGTGAGCTTGGTCTTGGACGAGCCACCGCGGGACCCGAGCAGCGAAGCGCACGCCTCGGCTTGCGCCAAAAGCTCGCGGGCCTTGGTCAAGGCGATCGCCATCTTGCGGTACTCAAACGAAGCGCGGTCGGCTGCTCCCTGCGACATCGCAGACGAGAACGCACCGTACGCGGCCTGGCTCACGGCTTCGAGAGCGGACGAGCTCGAAGCCGCCTGGGCAACACACGGCGTGCTCTCCCCGACGTTCGCCTTGGACGCAGCGTTCGCATCGAGCTTGCGCAGCGACGCCGCGATCGACGTGATCTCTTCGAGGAAGCGCGGCGCGTTTGCCGACATCTCCGCCGAGGTGATCGTCGAGGCGCGCTCCAACGCCGCCTGCGTCTCGGACGCAACGGGCGCGGACTGCGCGAAGACCACACCGGTCAGACCGATCAGGCCCAAACCGACGAGTGCGCTCCTGAGCATGGCCCCTCCTTGTTCAAAGCCTAGGCGACGCCCGGGCGAGTGTCCATTGTGCGGGTTCATTCTTCGGGCTGGAAGACCATCGGGTACGAGGTGTGCCCATCCTCGGTGCCCTCGAAGCGCCAGTTACGGACGCGCGACTTGATGCACTCCGCGAGCTCGGACGATCCCGTCGAGTTGGAGGTGATCTCGACCGAGGAGGCACCGCCGCCGACGATGTCCCACTCGACCACGACGCGCCCCTTGAGCTTGGGGTTCGCCTTCAGCTCCTTCTCGTAGCACTGCTTGAGCTGGCCCTTGTAGCGATTGACCGCCGCCTTGACCGGCGGCAGGTTCGCGGCGTCGTCCATCTCGGGATCGGAGAACTCGACCTTGGCCACCGGCACCACGACCTCGGTGGTCTTGACGGGGCCAGAGGCCACCTCGGAGACCGAAGGCCCGGCGACGCGAATGTCTTCACGCGGGCCGCCCGCAAGGCTGCCCGCCTTGATCCCCGACCCCGTCGCGGACGACGACGGCGTGCCGTACTTCATCGCGTCGACCGAGTTGGAGCCACCCGCAAGCACCGCGCGCCCCACACCGGCGCCGCGCGTGGTGATCGCGGCCGGGTTGAACAGGGCGTCGCTCATCATCTTCTGGCGCGCCGCGGCCTTGGCCGCCGCCGCGGCAGCCGCCGCGTCGACCGGAGGCGCCTCGGTCTTCTCTTGCGCCTTGGTCTCCGTCTCCTTCTCGGCAGGCTTCTCCTCCTCGGGAGGCTTCTCCTCCTCAGGAGGCGCCTCTTCCTCGGGCTTCTCGGCCTCGACCGCCTTCTCTTCTTGCGCGCGGATGATCTCTTCGCGGCGCTCGGGCGGGATGATGATCTTGGCCATCACCGCCTTGGCCTTCTCGAGATCGGGCTCCACCGGCGGCTGCAGCTTGACGTAGACGGAGAACAGGATCGCCAACACGGAGAAGGTGACGAGCAACTGGTAGAAGACGCGATCGTCCTCGGCCATCCAGCTGGTCGTGACGCGCGAGGGCGTCTCCGACGGCGGCGCCGCCATGACCACCGGGGCCTCGACGAAGCGGAACAGCAACGCGATGGCGCCGGACTCGGTCTTACCGAGGGTGATCCGGCCCTTGTCCTCGTCGTTGAGGCCGAACATCCGCGCGTCGCCGTCGGGCGCGCCTTCGCCGGCCTTGAACGCCTTGTCGAGCGAGAGCTGCTGACCTTCAGAGGTCAGACGTCCCTTTTGACGACCGTCCGTGCGAACCCAGTACTTGCCGTTTCGGTAGACGAGGATCGCCAGCGGTGCGGCCTGATCGAGACCAGGGACGACGAGCGCGCCGGGCGCTCCTCCGCCGACGACCACGTCCTGCCTGGCCGGGATGACCCGCTCCTCGATGACCTGATCCTCGACGAGCAGGCCGACCTTCAGGACCTTCTCGTTAGAACCGGGGAATGGGAGAGTTGACGACATCGCTGCTCCGAGGGTTCGTGGGCGCTGAAAGGGTGCCGACGCTCACCATGTGAGCCCTCAGCAAGCCTATCGGCATCCAAGACGCAGACTTGTAGGATTCTTGTACAACGTCCGGGGCCTATCGGCCACAGGCCGGGGGCCGCCTCACGGCGCCCGCGGGCGGACCAAGAACTGGAAATCCCCAAAACCTTCTTCTCCCGCCGCATACAAGACGGGCTTCAGGATGCTGTAAGGCACTGAAGCGTCGGAGGTCACAAGGAGTTTGCCTTGCACGCCTTCGGCTCCATCCACCCCTGCGTTCGCCGCAAGGCGCTCGGCCTTGGCCACCAGCCTTGCGCGCAGTGTCGGCAGACCCGACGCGACCTCGGTCGCATCCGCCGCCACCAGCACGGGCAGGCCCGTCACAGCGTCGGGTGCTTCCGTCAACGAGAGAACCGGTTCACCATCGACACGCACATCTTGTCTCGACACGACGACCTGAACTGCAAGCGAGGGCGGGGCGTCCGCACGGGCCACAGGGAGCACCAAGCGCTCGGACGCAGCGACGGGCGCCGCGTCGCCGCTGAAGGAGTTCAGCAGGAAGACAAGGATAATCGTCATCATGTCCATCATGGACGTGATGTTGACCGACGACGGAGCGAGGTCCCGCCGTTGCACGCGCCGGCGCGGCTTCACGGTGCGTCCGCCGCGGCGAGGACCGTCCGAGGAAACAACGGCGCCCTTTCGCCCGAGCCTCGCCGCGCGGTCGCCTCCATCGCGGCGACGATGCCACCGTACGAGACCCAAGCGTCGGGCACGATGAACACCGTCTGCTGATCGGGGTGGACATCCTTGACCCGCCCCAAACGTTCGGTGAGCGTCCGCCAGTCGAAGTCCTCGACATCGCCGCAAGGCCCGAGGCAAGGGATCCAAGCATCCGCGCCCAAAATCGCCTCTGCACCTCGAACCCGAAGGCCCTCCGCCGTGAGCCGCACCACGAGCGTGAGCGGCTCGGTCGCCGCCGCCTGTACCTCGGGCTCCGCGTCGGCCGTGGGCAGGGAGGCCTCCACAGCCGCCAACCCCACGAATTGCACGCTGAGCAGCAAAAACGGGATCAAGATCGTGATCAAGTTCATGATCGGGACGAGGTTGAGCTCATCCTCGGCCGCCGGCCGCCGCAGCCCCATTCCGCCGCTCACGGCGTCGGACCGCCGTCCACCGTCGCGGACGCGGCGTCCGCAGCACGCCGTCGACGCCGCGCGCTGAGGAGGTTGGCGATCTTGACCGAAGCACCTTCCAGGTCGTCGAGCAGCGCGTTCGCACGCGCCTGAACGAAGGCTTGCAACACCAGCGTCGGGATCGCGACGACCAAGCCGAAGAAGGTCGTATACATCGCCACCGCGATGCCCTGCGCGAGCAGCTCGGCCTTCGCCTCGGCGCTGGCGCCGCTCACAGCGTCAAACGCTTGGATCAGACCTTGAATCGTTCCAAGAAGTCCGAGCAGCGTCGCGACGTTGGCCAGCATTCCCAAGTAGGCGATGCGCCGGGTGACCCGTGGCGCGACATCGAGGACGGCCTCATCGAGCGCGGCCTGCACCACGGCATCCTCTTCGGTGGCGGCGAGCAAGCCGGCCTTGACCACACGAGGAACCAGCGCATCAGGCTCTGCCGTGCAAAGCCGCAAGGCGCGCCCCATCCCTTCGGCGAGGACAAGCTTATGCACCTCGGCGAGGAAGTGCTGCGTGTCGAGACTGGCCCGAACGTAGAGATAAAAAATGCGGTCGAGCGAGATCGCGGCAGCGAACACGAGGCACAACAGGATCGGCCACATGAAGAAGCCACCGTCCTGAAACATGGCGACGAGGTTCTCCACCGACCCTCCTACATCCAGCGCAGCCGACGGCTCGAAGCGGTCAGAACGGCGGCTTGGTGAGCACTTCGAGGATGCGCTTGAGGAACGACTCCTCGAGCCGGAGCTCGAAGCCCTTGTCGAGGTTGTCGCGACCGATGATCACCTGCACTTCAGGCCGTTGAATCTTGCCAGTGATCACCAGACCACGCTCATCCTCGTTGGCCTGCGCCCACGCCGGTGCCGAGAGCAGCACCCCGGCGAGCATCACAAACGCGCGCATCGTAGCCTCCTCGTTCAGGGTACCGGCGTGTCGGCCGGCGGGGTGGACTCAGGCGACGTCGACGGCGCCGTGCCGCCGTCGGTGGCGGGCGCCGAAGCGGCGTCGCGCGCGGCGCGCTCACGCTCGCGTCGAGCACGGTCTTCCTCTGCCTTCTTCCTGGCTTCCGCGCGAGACTTCTCCTTCTCGAACGCGGCGATCATGGCGTCGGCCTTGGCCTTCTCGGTGCCACCCGCGTCGAGGTAGGCGCGGAGCGACTTGAGCGCGTCGTCGTACTGCTTGAGATCGTCTCCGAGCAGCATCGCGAGGTTGAAGTGCGGCGTCGGATCGCGGGGGTCAAGCGCCAATGCCTTGAGGAACGCGGCGCGAGCCGGTTCGGCCTGCCCCAAGCCGCGGTAGGTCAGCCCAAGATCGCTCTGAATACCTGCGTTGGCCGGAGCCAACACCGCCGCGCGTTCGAGCAACGGGAGCATCAGCGTCCAGTTCTCGTCTAGCCAGAGGATCCGCGCCAAGTACACGCGGGCCTCAAGCAAGGTGTCGTCGCGCTTGACGAGCTCTTCGAGCCGCGCGCGCGCGAGATAACGGTCCCCCGCGAGGTAGAGCAGCCAAGCGGCGTGGGTCTGCACACCCAAGGCATCCGCATAGCCAGGCTTGGTCGACGCCAGTTCGTAGATGAAGCGCGCCGCGTCGTAGCGGGAGAGCGCCATCCACGCCAGCCCCATCTCGTCGTACAGCGCGAGGCTGCGCTTGTCTTGTTCGAGGCCGGCCCGCGCGGCCTCGACGGCCTGCTCCGGCTTTCCGCTGCGACGCAGCAGACCCGCCTGCGCCACGCGCAATTCAACGATGGCAGGGTTCGCCGCGATGCCGGCCCGAAGCGCATCCTCCGCCTCGCGGAGGTTGCCCCGAAGTTCGGCGACGTTCGCCCACGACTGCCAGCCCTGCCACAGCGAAGGGTGGCGCTTGGTGCAGGCCTCGAACTCTCGCGACGCCCGAGCGAGGTCGCCAGAGACCCACGCGGCCGTCGCGAGGTTGAAGCGCGCCAACCCGTCGTCGGGCACGGCATCGACGACGCTCTGAAGCAGCGAGAGGGCCTCGGCCTGGGCCGCCGTGTTGGAAGAGCGCAGCATGTTGATCGCGCGGTCGCGGCGAACGCCGGACGGCTCCCCGCCCAGATCGACGGACGGGAGCGGGGCCGCGGGTTCCACGCCGGCAGGCTCCGCCGATGCTGCATCGGCCACAGCCGACCCCAACGGCGCAGCCGACGGCACCGCCGCACCGGCCACCGACGCCGTGCACCACGCAAGAACGAAGCCAATACGGGTCTTCATCATGGGGTCCCCTCCCCGGCTGCGGGCGCCACGGGCCAGGTCGAGAGCGGCGAAGGAGCCGGTGGCGGCTCGACGTTCAGGCGCGCGGCCAGCCCCTTCTTCCCTGCACGGAACTGCTTCGGGTCGTAGGCGTTGAGCGCCTCACGCGTGCGGTCGACCCAGGTCGAGTTGCGCTCGGCAGCCGCAGCGAAGTCCAGAATACCCTTCCAACCCTCGACAGCGTCCTGTTCCTTCTGGCGGAACTCGGGGTAGAACCGCTCTTCGAGCAGCTCCCAGAAGGCGTCGAGGTCGTCCCCTTCCAACTCGGGCGGCGGTTGAACCGACAGGCCCAGCTTGGCCTCGAACATCTGTGCGTCGCCCAGCAGGAAGAAGGCCGCCGACTGGCCTTCGAAGGCCAGGTTGTACGTGTCGCGGAAGGCCACGACTTCGTCGGTAAGGGCGAGGACGTCTGCCGCCACACCGTCGAGGACCTTTCGGACCTTGGCCGTCTCAGCCGACGGGAAGACCGCCGTGAGGATCTTGTCGTGCCGGGCCTGCAACGGACGGAGCGCACCACTGGCGGCGAGGTCGTGGCTCGCTGGGCTGAGGGTTCCACCGGCCGCTTTGAGACGGTTGAAGGTAGCGACCAACTCATCCAAGGCGGCGGACGCCTCCTTGGTGCGACCCTTCTTGGTCTGTAGCGCGACGATACGACCGAGCGTCTCGATGGTCCGGTCGGCGTTCTTCGTCCCATATTGGGCCAAGAAGCCGCGGTAGAACGAAATCGCCTTGTCCGCGTCGACGAGCTCGTACATCCGACCCGCGCGGTAGTGGTTATCCTCGCGGTCGGGCGCCGCCGGGAACTGCTTGGCGTAGCGCTCGTAGCCCTGCGCCGCGCCCAGCGCGTCTCCCATGCCCTCCTTGAGGAAGGCGATCATGTAGACGACGTCGCCGAGGTTGGGGAGCGACGGGAAACGGGTCACCAGTTCGTCGTAGGTCGCGACCGCCTTCTCGAGCTGGAACAGCGACTGGTAGTTCTCGGCAAGCGCGAGGAACAACCTAGGAGATTCTGGGTGCGTCGGGAACGTCCGGATGAACCGCTCATAGATGCGGTTGGCGTCGTCCGCGCGCCCGATCTTCTCGTAGTTGTTCGCGGCGTTGAGCAGGGCCAACGGCGCGTTCGGACTCTTCGAGAACTCGTCGACGAACGCGAGGCTGGCCTCGGCCGCGGCCAAGTAGTCGCCCCGCTCCGCGGCCTCCGTCGCCAACGCGAAGGTGGAAGCCTCGAGGTTGTTCTGGAAGGCCGTCTGGTTCTTGCTGACCAGCGAGGCATCGGAGCCGAGGGTCCGGGTCGCGAACACGCGCGACCACGTGCGGACGTTCGCCGAGTCGCCCTCGGCGATGTAGCTGTTGAGCAGCAGGTTCGCCGACCAAGCGGCTTGATCGGCCGAAGGGACCGAGTCGATGACCGCGAGCAGGCGCGGACGCGCCTCTTCGAACCGGTTCGCCCGCGACAAGATCTGCGCCGGGATGTAGAGCAGCGCGGCGCGGTTCGAGGCCACGTAGCCGGCAGCGTCGAACTCACCGGTCGCGCCAAAGTCGCCCTTGAGCAACAAGTCCGCCGCCTCGATCAGCTCCTGTTGCGCAGGATCGAGCTTGTAGACGGTGATCTCCTTGCCAGCAGGCGTCGTGTAGGCGCGGTCGACGACAGCGTTCGCAGCGGTCTTGTCGAGGTCCCCGACGTTCTCGTTGACGTAGCGAAGCCAGGTATCGAACAACCCAACGGCCGCGAGCCCGCCGTAGGTGTGGACCTTGCGCGTCTTGTACAGCTGCTCCCATTCGACGGCGGCCGCCTGCATTTGATTCGAGCGGCTGAGGGCGTCGGCGAACTGGGTCTGCTGGTAGAAGAAGTCGTCGGCGATCGGGAACCGATCGAGGTACTCCTTGTACTTCTCGGCGGCCGCCGCGTAGACGGGGCTGTACTCCGCCACGGCAGCGCCATCGCGGCGCAAGGTCTGCGCGCGGACCTTGAGTTCGGTGGCGACCTCGACCAACCCACGCTCGATGTACGTCCGCGCGCGGGTGAGGGCCTCAGGTTCGTCCTGGTTTTCCTTCCACCAAGCTGAGCCGTCGCCGAAACGCTCCGTCAACGCGAGGCGTGCCGCACCCGCGCGCTCCAGGTCGGCGTCGAGGCCGCGCGACAGCAGGTTGATCGACTCATGTTGCAGATCGACCGCCTCCGGACGCAGCGAGAAGTCGGGTCGCGACAGCACGTAGTCGTAGACGTCGACCGCATCGAGTCCGCGCGCGTACTGCTGGAGCGAACGACCGAGCTGCACGTAGACGTCGAACGCCCACGGCTTGGTCGGCCGGCGGCTGAAGAAGCGGTTGACCTGCGTCAGCGGGGCGACCCCCTCCGCGTCGGCCTGATCGAGCAGCGAGAGCGCGAGGTAGATCACCGCTTCCTGCGCATAGTCGCTCGCACGTGCGCCCTTGGCGACGGCCTCGTAGGACGCGTCCAACAAGGGTTCGAACTGTTGAATCGCCGCGTCGTACTCGCTCAGGCGATAGTGCGCCCAAGCCCGCTGATAGACCGCTGCGTCGTAGTACTTGCGCGTCGGCCCGAGCGCGATGACCTCGTTGAACTCGCCGATCGCGGCGCGGTTGTCGCCCTGCTCGAAGAAGCCGAGGCCGAGCAACATGTGGCTCAGCTCCGAGAACGGGCTCGAAGGCCGTGTCTTGACGAGCTCTTGCAGGAAGGCCCGCGACCGTTCGAGGTCGTACAGGTCGCCGTTCTCGTCTTGGTAGAAGTAGGCGGCCGTGTAGTAGACGATGTCGAGCAACGGGAACTGCTGATCGACGGGCTTGCCTGCGTTGTCGGCGATGATGCGCTCGAGCAACGCCGCCGCCGGGGTGAGCTTCTTGAGCGGTTCCCCCATCGACTCCAGGGCGGCGAGCGCGTCGAGGTCGGCGCCAGCGGCGTCTTGGGCTGCGGAGTAGCGATCAAGCGCTTCGAGGAACTGGTCCTGCGCTTCCTGCGTGTAGAGCTCCGACAGGCGCAAACGGACGTCACTCGCGAGCGCGGAAGCATCGTATTGCTTGAGGAACGCCTCGAAGCGACCGATCGCGGCGAGTCGTTCGTCTCGACGCTTGGCTTCGAGCGACGTGATCCGCGCGTCGTACATCTTGCGAATCTCAGCGACCTGACGCGTCTTCTGCTCCGACACCGCAGACAACGCGTCGGCTTCGAACTCTTGCACGCGCGCCTCGAAGCGCGCCAACGCGGCTTCGAACGCCGCGACGTCGGCGTCGGTCGCCTCGACGCGCTCTACCGAGAGCGGCGCGCCGTCCGCAGCCCACGCCGTCGGCGCGACCCACGCCAACGCCGTCCACAGCGTCCATCGCGGGAGGAGGTGCGTCATCACTTCTTCTCCGAGCGGCGGGTCTTCTTGTCGAGCGTCGCCTCGAGGTAGGCATACTGACGCAGAAGCTCACGCTCCGCGTCGATGCGGGTGGTCTTGACCGTCTTGATCTCGCCATCGAGCGCGGTGAGATCACTCCAGTAGACCTGTACGACGCCAAAGTCGGCCTTCATCACGTCATCCGCAAAGGCGGTCGCGATCCGGGCGAAGTTCGAGCGCACGACGGTGCTCGCGACCACGTCCGCATCGCCGTAGCGCGCGGCGAGCTCGCGGCGCTGCTTGGCGACCTCGGTCTTCTCCGTCATCCAAGCCTCGCGGATGCGGTACAGCTCCGCCTCGGCACCACCGGCGAGGATCTTGTTCACCCAGCCGTAGCGCGACACCGAGCGCTGCAGCGTCTCGTGCAAGCGACTCAACCGCGCCACGATCGGGTCGAGCCCGTCCCCGTCCGCGACGCGCACGGACCGCCAGCTCCCGGCGTCGATCGCGACCGACTCCAGCAACGGCGCCACCTTCTCGGCCTCGGCCACGACGTCGGCGCAGACCTCGTCGACGTTCTTCGGACCCGACCCGCGACGGCGAACGTCGTCGATCTGGGACTGGATCTCGGCGATCTGCAGCTCCATGTCGGCGAGCTCGTCGGGGGTCGCGCTGTCGCGCTCCTCGGCGAGGTTGACCTTGAGCGCGGTCATGCGGCCCGTCAGCTCCCGCACCCGGTCGTCCTGCACGCGACGGTCCGCACGCAGGTCGGCCAAGGCGTACGAGAGCTCCCGGACGCGGCGCGACAGCACGTCCAGCGTCCGATCCACCTCGTCGAGGCGAGCGCGCGCACGCGGGAGGCCCTCCGGGACCACCGACGACGTCCCGAGCCACTCGAGTTCGAGGTGAAGCAGCTTGGAGCGGTCGCGGAGCGAGGCGACGAGGCCCTCGGCCGCATCCACCCGGAGCCCCTGAGCGGCGACGGCCGCATCCGCACCCGAACCGATCGCGGCGCCGATCTGCTGGATCAACGATTCGGAGACGTCCAGCGCGGAGTCCTGCTCCTCGATCTCGCGGAACAAGCCGATCGCGCGATCGAGCTCTGGGTCGTCGCGCAGCAACGCCATCGCAAACGGCGGGAGCGCGCCCTCGGCGTCGGCGTCTCGGCGCGCATCGCGCTCGATGTCCATGACGGCATGCACGTACGACTCACCGTCCTGCGAGCTCGCCGCGAGCGCACTGAACCGGTCGCGCACGGGCACGAACGCGCGCCCGACGTCCTCGTAGGCCTTGAGCGCAGCGCCCATGTCATCGGCGCGGAACAGCATGTCGGCACGGAGCAAGCTCAGGCTCGCCGCGTCAGGATCGTCGGGGAACCGGTCCAAGAAGGCCTTGGACGTCATCAATGCAAGGTCGTTGCGCCCGCGCCTTAGCTGCGCATGCGTCAGTTCGTACAGGCGAACCGCTGCGCTCGGACCGTTCTCATCGAGCGACTCGTACGCGGCGACGGCCTCATCGTAGCGTCCCCGCTCGTACAGAATACGTGCGACCGCGAGCCGCGCCGCCTCTACGACCTCGACGTCCGTCGCCGCCGGTCCCTGGGTCGCCGCGATCTCGCGGAACGAGGCAAGCGCCGTATCCAGCTCGGCGGCGGCGCCCGAGGCGACCCGCAGGGCCGCGCGGAAGTACCGGGCGCGGAGCGAGAACGCGCTCTCGGCGGGGATCTGGTCGAAGTAGCCCGCGGCCCGGGCGACATCGCCGCGCAGCCACAGCGCCTTGCCGATCGTGTACCGCGTCAGGTCGTTGGGCTCGACGGCGCCACGGACGATCTCGCGGTCGTAGAGTTCCTCGAACCGACGAAGATCGGAGTCCTTGGCGTAGATTTCGAGCAGACGACGCACGGCGTCGGTGCGGAACGGGTGGTTCTTCGACTTGAGGATCGCGAGGTAGCGCGTCTCGGACAGGCCCAAGTTGCCCGAGAGGAACAGCTCTTCGGCGAGGTACCACTCGACGTCGCCTTGGAGCCCCATCGGCTCCATCAAGCGCTGGGTCGCCAGGATCAAAAACGCCTCGGCGGCCTGCTCGTGCCGCCCCAACATCGATTGGTAGACGGCGTCGAGGTAGCGCGACATCGACGCGTCGCGAGAGAGGTTGCCACGACCCGAACCGAGCACGCGCTCCAAGTTGCGCGCGGTGGTGGCGTCCTCTTCGATCGACCCTTCGAGTCCATCGAGCGCCACGGCGATCGCGGCGTCGCGGTCACCCGCGGCCGAGCTGTCTCCGACCGCGGGCGCAGACGCCGACGGCGCCGCCCAAGCAGCGGCCATCACGCCCGACGCGGCGAGCCAACCGATCGACCAAAACGCGCGAAGAGGCGTCGACATCGTCACTCCTCTTCGAGCTCTTCGGAGACGGACTCGAAGTTGACGAACGGACGGTCCGTGAACGACTTTTTGACGCCGGCGTCCGCCATCGCGGT
>JBEIFN010000019.1:0-17716 GCA_040382435.1 Alphaproteobacteria bacterium | reverse complement strand
GGCGTAGCCGGGGACCCGGTGCCGCGCCCAAGCGTCCGCCCGCCGCCGCGACTCGGAGGCGACGGCCGCTCCGAGCGCGTTCTCCGGCGCGGGCCCGGTGCGTACTCCGGGGCGCGCCCCCGCCCGTGGACGCCGCGGTCTACGGCCACCCTCCTGCGGCGCGGCCTCGGCAGGCGGTGGGGCGGACGCGCCGGGGTCCTCGATGGCGGCCTCGCGCCGTAGGACGAGCACGAGACGCTCGGCGCCAAATCGAAGCACCAGCCCGTCGCCGGGCATCCACTTGGTCCCCGCTCGCAAGGGATGCTCCGGCCCGTCGAGTCGCGGTCGGCCACGGCCCGGCTCGGCGGGGAGCAGTCCGGTTTGCAGGGGAGGTTCGCACAAGTCGACGACGTCGTAGCCCCCGCTCCGGGTGCGCTGGATGCGTAGGGCGGCGTCGGGCAGCGGCGGCGAGGTGTCGACGATCAGCTCGGCCGCACCGGACGCGCCGCCGAGGTGTAGCGTCGTCGGCAGCGGTCCAAAGCGG
Source organism: Alphaproteobacteria bacterium (assembly GCA_040382435.1). Taxonomy (GTDB): domain Bacteria; phylum Myxococcota_A; class UBA796; order UBA796; genus JBEIFN01. The sequence goes on along the minus strand of JBEIFN010000019.1, from coordinate 17,193 downwards.
CGGACGACCGACTCGCCACGCTCGACGCGCGTCAGCTCGATCCAGTCCTCGGGTTGGTCGACGGAGCCCATGGCCGGAGGGTATCGCGTCGGCGAGGAGGTGGGATGCAAACCGTGCTGCGGCTCGCGTTGGCGCTCGCCTCGTTCGTCGTCGTGGGGGAGCTGGGCCTGCGTGTGGCCTCGCCGACGCCGCGGGTGCAAGCGATCCGTGCCGACCAGGTCACGAGCTTTGACGTCGTCGACGGTGTCCCGTTCTGGTCCGCGCCCAAGCCCGAGGTCGATCACGTCTGCGCCACGGACCCCCGCCCGCGCGCGGTGTTCGTCGGCAGCTCCATCCTGCGCGGGGCGGGCCTCGACCGCAAGGAGGACGTGTTCACGTCGCGCCTGCAGACGCTCGCGCCGGGTTGGTGCATCGACAACGTGGCGGAGCCCGCGTTCACGGGTCCCCAAAAAATCGATCGCGGCGATGCGCGCCCTCGCCGTCGAGCCGCCGCCGGCCCGCTTGTATTGGGAGGTATGGGACAACGATCCCGCGCGCTGGTGGGTCGCCGAAGGCGTGGCTTGGAACCTTCTCCATCACCCAGACGCGCCCGGGATGGGGCCGATCCGCGGCGAGCTGGCGCGCCTGTGGTTCGGCCACAGCGCGCTGTGGCGCAACGTGGTGCTGGCGTGGGGGGCGCGGCCGGGCGGGGACGCCGAGAGCTTCGCGGCAGGCCTTGACCGCGATCTCGCGCCGGTGGCGGACGCAGCGCATCAGCGCGGCGTCGAGGTGGTGCTGGTCGTGGCGACGCCGCTCGATCGGCCGTTCGCGGAGAGCGTCGTTCAGCCGAACCCGATGCTCGCCAGCCTCTGGCCGTTCGCACAGGCGCGGGGCCTACGGTGGATCCGGCTCGCGCTCGCGCTCGAATCCGAGGACGTCGAGGCGGTGCGGCTCGACCCTTGCTGCCACTTCAACGCCGCGGGCCACGGGCTGTTGGCCGATCGCTTCGCCGCCGACCTCGGACGCCGCGAGCCGTGATGAATCGGGACGTACGCGCGTGCCGCGGGCACCGCGACGTGCTAAGATGGGAAGTCAGGTTTTCGTTCACTGTCCTCGAGATCGATGGGAGCTGTCATGCCTCGTCTTTTCGCCTCTCGCGCCGGCATTCTTGGGCTGGGCGTGTTCGCCGTCGCCGCTTCCGCGGGTGCCATCGCCGCATCCACGCAAGGGTCGCTCCAAGGTTCGAGCGGTTCGGACGCAGCCGCGATGCAAGACGCAGCGCCGGCGCACCTCGCGGCGCCGTCGGATTCGCCCACCGAGGCGTTCATCGTCGGCGGCCTCGAAGCGGCGGCCGACCAGTACGATAATGTCGTTCATCTCGGCATCCTCGGCCGCACCGGCGGCGGCAACTGCACCGGCACGTTGATTCACCCCAACTGGATTCTCACCGCGGCGCACTGCTTCGACGAGAACGACGAGCCGGTCGAGGCGCTCCAGGGCCAGGAAGAAGGTCGTGCCGGCATCTGCAACGACCCCGAGGCGGGCGTCGCGGCGACGATGGGGCCGTGCGACGTCACCATCTCGTTCGGCAACGACGTCGAGGACCGCTCGAACCAGCAGGTTCACGCGTCGCAGTGCGTCGTCCACGGCTGCTACAACAGCGACAACCCGCTCAACGACAACGAGAAGTACCGGTTCGACATCGCGCTGGTCAAGCTCGACGAGCCGGTCAACAACCGCGGCGTCGTCGCGCTCGTCTCCGACGACGTCGACAGCTCGTGGATCGGCGAGGCGGTCACCTTCGTCGGCTTCGGCTTCACGCAGAACAAGGGCGGCGAAGGCGGCGGTGTCGGCAGCGGCATCAAGCGCTTCGTCGAGCAGCGCCTCACGGCCGTCACGGACTACTCGATCCGCATGGTCGACAACGGTCGTGGCACCTGTCAGGGCGACTCGGGCGGGCCGGGTCTGGTCGGGCCGCAGAACGCGTACCGTCAGATCTCGATCACCTCGAACGGTTCGGTCCCGTGCGGTACCGGCTTTTCCGAGTCCACCCGCGTCGACGCGTACCAAGACTGGATCGAGCGCTACATGGCGCCGGCGCTGCCCACGTACTCCGCCGCGGGCAACCCCTCCTTCCGCTGCAGCAACGAGATCGAGGGCGACGACAACGAGACGATCGCGCTCGGCGTCACGCCGGCCACCCTGCGTTGCGTGGTCGACTTCTACGATCCGTCGAAGCTCGTCAGCGTCGACTGGTACTGGGGCGACGGCACCACCTCCACCGTCGAGGGGGAGGACCGCACCATCGCCGACCACGTCTACGAGACGCCGGGCGACTTCAACATCCAGATGTGCGCCACCTACCTTCAGGACATCGGCGGCGGCGAGCTCGTCGAGGCGGAGTACTGCGCCAACAAGACCGACTACGCGATCATGTGCGACACGCCGGCCCCCACGTTCACGTACGAGCCGGTCGACGTCAACGAGATCCAGTTCATCAATCGCACCGAGTACTGGTCCGACCGCTGCGTCTCGGGCATCCAGTGGGACATCTACGAGGGCGAGACCGCCACGGGCACCCCGGTGGACTCGATCACCTCGTGGCAGCCGCGCTACGCCTTCCCGTCGGGCGGCACCTACACCGTCGTCCTGAACGTTGGCGGTATCGGTGGCACGGGCGCGGCGTCGATGACGCTGAACATCGGCGCTGAGACGCGCGGCGTGGCGTGTTCGCAGCTCCCGGCCCAGGCGGGCTGGGTGATGGCGGTGGCCGGTTTGCTCGCGGTTCGTCGTCGTCGGAGCTGAGCCGAACGAGGGGGGCTGCCGGGCTCGCCCGAGCGGTGACGACGGCGAACGCCTCCCTCGCGTCATGCTTCATGACAAGCGCCCTGTCGGCTTGACCGGCGGGGCGTTCGTCGCTAAGCGCTACGCGCGTTCGGTTGGCCCGGACGCGTCAGAGGAAGGGGCGGTCACATGTCGGATCCGGCGGTCCTGTTCACCATCACCGAGGCCGAGCTCGACACCGGGCTGCGCGGGGTTCCTGTCGGTACCTGCATGACCTCCGACGTCGACCCGCAGACCGGCGTCTCGTACGTCGGCTACCCGATCAGCGACTTGTACGATCTCGAGCCCGAGGCGGTCGTCTACCTGCTGTTCAACAAGGAACTCCCCACCGCGGAGCAGCTCGCGGTGTTTCAGGGCGAGCTCCGTGGCCGCATGGGGATGCCTGCCGAGGCGCTCGCCGCGCTCAAGGCGTTGCCGACGTCAGGTCACCCGATGGAGTGGTTCATCAACGGCCTGACCCTGCTCGGCATGACGGGCAAGACGGGCAAGTACGACCAGGACGCGCTCAACGCGGTCGCTTGGGTGCCCGAGCTGGTGGCGGCGATCTTCCGCATCAAGAGCGGTTGGGGTGAGCCGATCGCGCCGCGCAAGGATCTCGGCCTCGTCGAGAACTTCGTGTACATGCTCGGCATGCCGAACGCCGACACCGAGCGCCTCACGCAGGTCCTCCGTTCGTTCTACGTGCTTCACATGGACCACGGCGGCGGCAACCTCAGCACGTTCACCGGCCGCGCGGTGGCTTCGGGCCTCGCCGACATGTACGCCAGCCTCGCGGCCTCGATGGCGGCGCTGTACGGGCCGCTGCACGGTCGCGCCAACCAAGACTGCCTCAACTTCGTGCGCAGCGTCGGCACCTCCGATCCTGTCGAGGTCGAGAAGTTCGTTCGGGCCAACATCGCCTCGGGCAAGGTCGTCTACGGGTTTGGGCACGCCGTCCTTCGCAACGAGGACCCGCGCGCCACGATCCAGTACGCGCTCGGCAACGCGATCTGCCCGACCGACCCGCTGTTTGCCACCGCGAACACCCTCCGTACGGTCGCGAACAAGGTGCTGACGGAGCTGGGCAAGGTCAAGAACCCGTACCCCAACGTCGACGCCGTGTCGGGCACCTTGCTCAACGCAGTGGGGCTCACCGACAGCGCGTTCTACACCGTGTTGTTCGGCCTGAGCCGCTGCACCGGCATCGCGGCGCAGATCGTCGACGAACGCCTGAAGATGCGCAATGGCAAGGGAGTCGCCATCTACCGGCCGGACTACCTCGCCAAGAACCAGCCCCCGCGGCGCCTCCACAAGGCCTGACCCGGGGGGAACCCAGAGCCCGGTCCGTGAGGATCGGGCTTTGTCGTACCAAGTACCAAGCATCGGGCTGAACACGCCCGCCGCGCCCGGTGACGAGCGCGGGTTTGTCGGGCCTCCGGCCCTTGGAGTTCGCATGAGCGCACGCATTCCGACCCCGACCGAGGGGCACGCCATCGAGGTCGCCGCCGACGGCTCCCTGATCGTCCCGAACGACCCGATCCTCACCTTCATTGAGGGGGACGGCACCGGTCCCGATATCTGGGCGTCGAGCGTCAAGGTGTTCGACGCGGCCGTCGCCAAGGCCTACGGCGGGGCGCGCAAGATCGTCTGGCAGGAGGTCTACGCAGGCGAGAAGTGCTTCAACCTGTTCGGCGAGTGGCTGATCGCCGAGACGATCGAGCAGGTCCGCACCTACAAGATCGGCATCAAGGGCCCGCTGACCACCCCGGTCGGCGGCGGGATCCGTAGCCTCAACGTCGCCTTGCGGCAGGACCTCGACCTGTACACCTGCGTGCGGCCGGTGCGGTGGTTTACGGGCGTGCCGAGCCCGGTCAAGCATCCCGAGCAGGTCGACATGGTGATCTTCCGCGAGAACTCTGAGGATATCTACGCGGGCATCGAGTACCAAGCGGGCACCGATGGCGTGAAGAAGCTGATCGACTTCCTCCAGAACGAGCTGGGCGTCAAGAAGATCCGCTTCCCCGCCACCTCCGGCATCGGCATCAAGCCGGTCAGCCAGGAGGGGACGGACCGCCTCGTTCGCGCCGCGATCCAGTTCGCGATCGACCAGAAGAAGCCCAACGTGACCCTGGTTCACAAGGGCAACATCATGAAGTACACCGAGGGCGCGTTCAAGACGTGGGGCTACGAGCTCGCGGAGCGCGAGTTCGGCGCGCACGTCTTCACCTGGGCGCAGTACGACCGGATCGCCGCCGATCAAGGCGAGGACGCCGCCAACGCCGCCCAGAAGGCGGCCGTCGCGGCGGGCAAGATCATCGTTAAGGACGTGATCGCCGACGCGTTCTTGCAGCAGATCCTGCTCCGCCCCACCGAGTACTCGGTGATCGCGACGCTCAACCTCAACGGCGACTACATCTCGGACGCGTTGGCGGCGCAGGTGGGCGGCATCGGCATCGCGCCGGGCGCCAACATCAACTACGTCACGGGCGTGTCGGTCTTCGAGGCGACGCACGGAACGGCTCCGAAGTACGCCAACCTCGACAAGGTCAACCCTTCCTCGGTCATCCTCTCGGGCGAGATGATGCTCCGCCGGATCGGCTGGCACGAGGCGGCCGACTTGTTGCTCAAGGGCATCGAGGGCGCCATTGCCGACAAGCAGGTCACCTACGACTTCCACCGCCTGATGGATGGCGCCACGCTGCTCAAGTGCAGCGAGTTCGGCGACGCCATCATCGCTCACTTCTGAGGAACGACCCATGAAGCTTCACGAGTACCAGGCCAAGGACCTGCTCGCCCGATTCGGCGTGCCGATGCTCCCGGGTGTGGCCGCCACTTCGCCAGACGGCGCGGTGGAAGCCGCCAAGTCTCTCCCTGAGGGGCTCTACGTCGTCAAGGCGCAGATCCACGCGGGCGGGCGCGGTAAGGGCCGCTTCCTCGAGGATGTCTCCCCGGCCACGATCGCCAAGGTCGTCGCGGGCGAGGACGCAGACGAGGGCAAGGGTGGCGTTCGGCTCGCCAAGAACCTCGACGACGTCCGCACGCACGCCGCGAACATGCTGGGCAAGACGCTCGTCACCAAGCAGACGGGCCCCGAGGGCAAGAAGGTCCAGACGATCTACGTCGCGGCCGCCTGCGACATCGCCAAGGAGTTCTACCTCGCGGCCCTCCTCGACCGCTCGAACAACCAGGTGTTGTTCATGGTCAGCGCCGAGGGCGGGATGGACATCGAGGAGGTCGCCGAGCACCGGCCGGAGGCCATTCGTCGCGTCCACGTCGACAGCTCGGTGGGTCTGCTGGCGTTTCAAGGCCGCGAGCTCGCGACCACGCTCGGCATCACGGATCCCAAGCAGCAGAACAAGGCGGTCAAGTTCTTCCAGTCCTTGTACCAGGCCTACATGGACCTCGACTGCGCCATGCTCGAGATCAACCCGCTCGTGCTGACCGAGCAGGGCGAGCTGTTCGCCCTCGACGCGAAGGTCGACATCGACGGCAACGCGACGTACCGCCACCCCGACATCGAGGCGATGCGCGACTTCTCGGAGGAAGACCCCACCGAGATCGAGGCGTCCGAAGTGGGGATCTCGTTCATCAAGCTCGACGGCAACATCGGCTGCATGGTCAATGGTGCGGGTCTCGCGATGGCGACGATGGACATCATCCAGTTCAAGGGCGCTTCGCCGGCCAACTTCCTCGACGTGGGCGGCGGCGCGAACCAAAAGCAGGTCGAAGCTGCGTTCCGGCTGATCACCAAGGACCCGGCCGTCAAGGGCATCCTGGTGAACATCTTCGGCGGCATCATGAAGTGCGACGTGATCGCGCAAGGTGTCATCGAGGCGGTCAAGCAGGTGGGCCTGAACGTGCCGCTGGTCGTCCGACTCGCGGGAACGAACAGCGATCTCGGCAAGAAGATCCTGGCGGAGTCCGGCCTCAACGTCGTTCCCGCCGACAACCTCGACGACGCCGCCAACAAGATCGTCGCCGCTGTGAAGGGGGCCTGAGATGTCGATCCTCATCAACAAGGACACGCGCGTCCTCTGCCAGGGCATCACCGGCAAGTCGGGCGGATTCCACTGCCAGCAGATGCTTGAGTACGGCACCCAGCTCGTGGCCGGCGTCACGCCGGGCAAGGGCGGCACGTTCTTCGAGCACGCCGGACATCGGGTGCCGATCTTCGACTCGGTCGAGGACGCCAAGCGCGAGACGGGCGCTAACGCCAGCGTCATCTTCGTCCCGCCACCGTTCGCGGCCGACGGGATCATGGAGTCGGTCGCGGCCGACCTCGATCTCGCGATCTGCATCACCGAGGGCATCCCGGTTCGCGACATGGTGAACGTGGCGCGGTTCATGCAGGGCAAGCGCACCCGTCTCGTCGGGCCGAACTGCCCGGGTGTGATCACGCCCGAAGAGTGCAAGATCGGGATCATGCCCGGTCACATCCACAAGAAGGGCAGCATCGGCGTCCTCAGCCGTTCAGGTACGCTCACTTACGAGGCCGTCGGGCAGCTCTCCGAAGTCGGGCTCGGTCAGTCCTCGTGCGTGGGGATCGGCGGCGACCCGGTGATCGGGACCCGCCACATCGACGTCCTCAAGCTGTTCAACGCCGACCCTGAGACCGAAGCCGTCATCATGATCGGCGAGATCGGCGGGACGGCCGAGGAGGAGGCGGCGGCCTGGATCCGCGAGCACATGACCAAGCCGGTCGTGGGCTTCATCGCGGGGGCGACAGCGCCTCCGGGGCGTCGCATGGGCCACGCCGGCGCCATCGTGTCGGGCGGGCAGGGCACGGCGGAGAGCAAGTACGCGGCCATGCAGGCGGCGGGCGTGCACATCGTCCGCAGCCCCGCGGAGATGGGCAAGCGGATGAAGGAAGTCCTGGGCCGCTGAGTCGGCGAATCGCTCACACGTGGCCCGGGCCTCGGCTCGGGCCGTCTTCGTTTTGGGAGGTCGAGGTGCGGACGGTGCTGCTGCTGCTCGCGAGCAACGTGTTCATGACCTTTGCTTGGTACGGCCATCTGAAGTTTCGGACGGCGCCGCTGTGGCTCGCCATCCTCGGCTCGTAGGGGATCGCCTTCTTCGAGTACTGCCTTCAGGTTCCGGCCAATCGCTGGGGGTACGGCGAGTTCTCCGCCTATCAACTCAAGATCATGCAGGAAGTCCTCACGCTGCTCGTGTTCTTCGCCTTCGCTTGGCTGTGGTTGGGCGAGACGCCGCGCTGGAACCATGGGGTGGCGATGGTGTTGATCGCGGCTGCCGTGGTGTTCGCATTTTGGCCCGCCGCGGGCGCCTTGGCCGCTCCGAACAACCCGTGACGCCCACGGTTGGGCGTGGGCCGTTACCGGCACGAGGTTGGGGGGGCCATGTCGGTGGCAGCGATCCGGGTGCGGCAGGTCAATGACGCACCGATCCGGCCCGAGCGCGGCTACGTTCTGTACTGGATGACGTCGGCGCGACGGCTGCGGTGGAACCACGCGCTCGATCGTGCCTTGGCGCACGCGCGCGCGATGTCGCGCCCACTGCTGGTGTTCGAGCCGTTGCGTGCGGCGTACCCTTGGGCGAGCGAGCGTCTGTCGGCGTTCGTGATCGACGGGATGGTCGACAACGCGGCGCGGGCCGAGGCCGCGGGGCTGACGTACCTGCCCTACGTCGAGCGGGCGGAGGGGGAAGGTCGCGGGCTGCTCGCGGCGCTCGCGTCCGACGCCGCGATCGTGGTGACCGACGAGTTCCCGACGTATTTCCTTCCCGCGATGCTGGCCTCGGCGGCGGGCTCGGTCGACGTTCGGATGGAAGCGGTCGACAGCAACGGCGTGGTCCCGTTGGCGCAGCCCGGGCGGACGTTCACCATGGCCCAGCACTTCCGTCGCCATGTGCACAAGACAGCCCTCGACGCGTTCTCGGCGCGCCCGTGCGCAGAGCCTCTGGGCGCAGGTGTGGGCGCAAGGGCGGTGGTTCCCCCCGACGTGGCGCGCCGGTGGTCGTTCGTGCTGCCCGAGGTGTCAGGGTTGGGACTGGGGGGGCCGCGGCGGGTGGGTGCGCGCGGCGGTGCGGTGGCGGCGCAGGCCAAGCTCGCAGCGTTTCTGGCAGGGCCGCTCGCCCGGTACGCCGAGGATCGCAACGAACCAGAGGTGGTGGCGTCCACCGGCTTGAGCCCCGCCCTGCACTTTGGCCACCTGTCAGCGCACGAGGTGGTCGCCGCCGTGATGGACCGCGAGGGTTGGTCGGTGGCGCGCGTGTGCCCCGAGAAGCTCGCGTCGCGCGAGGGCTTTTGGGGGCTTTCGGCCCCGGCTGAGGCGTTCGTCGACGAGATCGTGACCTGGCGCGAGCTCGCGTACAACGACGCGTGGGAGCGTCCCGAAGCACACCGGCGATACGACGGGCTCCCGAGTTTTGCGCTTCAGACACTCGACAAGCACCGGGCCGATCGCCGACCGGTGGTCTACGACATCGCGACCCTCGACGCGGCGCGCACGCACGATCCGCTGTGGAACGCCGCCCAACGTCAGCTCGTTCGTGAGGGCGTGATCCACAACTACCTCCGGATGCTCTGGGGCAAGAAGGTGCTCGAATGGTCGACGTCGCCCGAGGTTGCGTTCGATGTGTTGGTCGAGCTGAACAACCGCTACGCGCTCGACGGCAGAAATCCCAACTCGTGGTCCGGAATCGCCTGGTGTTTTGGTCGTTTTGACCGTGCTTGGGGTCCGGAGCGGCCGATCTTCGGGACGGTCCGGTACATGTCCAGCGACAACACGGCCCGCAAGATCGACGTCAAGGGCTACCTGCGCCGCTACGCGGCGTGAGCGGCGGGAACCTCAGGCCGCATCGTGGTGTCTCTCGCTTCGCGCGGGGCCGCGCTATGCAGCCCCATCGGAGTGATCATGCAGCGCCTCGTCCTTGCCCTCGTCTTGTTCGGTTGCGCGCCCAAGGCGGCGACCACCGGCTACCCGGTCGGACCCGACGGCAAGATCCTCGTGCCCGACGACCCGAACGCGCCGTACCCCGTCGATCCTGGGGTCAAGATCGGGCACCTCCCCAATGGGATGACGTACTTCCTCGAGCACAACCAGCGCCCTGCCAAGCGCGCGGAGCTTCGGATGGTGGTCAAGGTCGGCTCCGTGGTGGAGCGCGAGGAGGAGCGCGGGATCGCGCACTTTGTCGAACACATGGCCTTCAACGGGAGCGAGCGGTTCCCCGGGCAGAACGCGATCAGCGATCTCGAGGCGTTCGGGGCACGGTTTGGTGCCCACGTCAACGCGTCGACGGGGTTCGATGAGACGATCTACAAGCTGCAGGTCCCGACGCACGACCTGCGCGCCGTGCAGACGGCGTTGCAGGTGTTCTCGGATCAAGCGAGCCGGCTGACCTTCGACGCGGAGGAGTGCGAGCGCGAACGCGGCGTCGTGCTCGAGGAGTGGCGACTGGATCAAGGCCTGAGCCAGCGGCTGCAGGACGTCACGTTCCCGCTGTTTTACGCGGGGAGTCAGTACGAACATCGGCTTCCGATCGGGACGGGCGACAACTTGATGACGTTCGACTGCGCGGTCGCGCGCTCGTTCTGGTCGCGGTGGTACCGCCCCGAGCTGATGAGCGTGATGGTCGTCGGCGACGTCGAGCTCGACAAGGTGGAGGCGATGATCCTGGAGGAGTTCGGGGGCTTGACGACGCCCGCCGACGCGCCGGCGCGTCCGTGGTTCCGCGTGCCGGACCACGCCGAGCCCTTGGTCGGCATCTTCGCGGACCGCGAGATCACGACGCCCACGGTCGGGATCCACGACAAGGTCGATGTGGTCGAAGAGAACCGTCATGGGGCCTACATCCAGTACTTCTTGCAGCAGCTCGCTTGGATCGCGCTCGGGGAGCGCCTGACGATCGAGGCGCGGCGTCCGGGGGGGCCCTTCCTCGACGCCGGCGCAGGCGAGAGCGCGCTTGGGTGGCAGCGTGGTCTCAGCACGGTGGCGGCGACGCCGCGTGCGGGGCGCGAGCTGGAGGCCGTCGAGGCGCTCTTGACCGAGATCGAGCGCATCCACCGGTACGGGTTCACCCCGGGCGAGATCGAGCGTGCGCGCGCCTTGGTCAAGCTCAACATGGAGCAGTACGTCACCGAGGAGGAGACGACGGACTCGGCGACGCATGTGGACGAACAGATCCGTGTCTTCCTTGAGAATGAACCAATGCCCGGTATCCGCTACGAGGGCGCGATGGCCGAGAAGTTCTTGCCTCGGTTGACGGTGGACGAGGTCAACGCGTGGGCCAAGGCGCACCTGATGGTGGGGCCGAGCCGGGTCTTCACGATGCAACTGCCCGCCGCGGAAGGCGTGGCGTCGCCGTCGCCCGAGGCCGTGGTGTCGCTCGCCGCGAAGGTCGCCGCCGCAGCGATCACGCCGCCTGTCGCGGAGGCGGCGGGCGGCCGCCTGCTCGCGACGCCGCCCAGCCCAGGTTCGGTCGCGGTGGTCGGGGTCGACAAGGCGACCGGGGCGACCCAACTCCGGCTCTCGAACGGCGTGCGCGTCTGGGTGAAGACGACCCGCAACGCCACCGATCAGGTGTTGTTCGACGCGTTCTCGCCGGGCGGAACGAGCCTCGTCCCTGACGCCGACTACGCGTCTGCGATGCTCGCGGGGGACCTGTTGGAGCGCAGCGGCTACGGGGAGCTCGACGCCGTGAGCTTGGCGCGCACGCTCGCGGGGCGCGATGTCGCGGTGGGGGGCTACCTCTCGTCCGAGTTCGAGGGACTGTACGGCGGGTCGCGAGAGGCCGACCTCGAGACGATGTTCCAGCTCGTGCACGCGGCGTTCGTCGCCCCGAGGTTTGACGACGTCGAAGCGGGCCAACTGCGTGACCTGCGGATGGACGAGCTCCGAAACCGTGCGAACAACCCGGATGACACCTTCGAGGACCGTTGGTCCTCCATGGTGTGGAAGGGCAACCCCCGCTACGCCAACTGGACGGCGGATGAGGTCGCGACGCTCTCGGCGGCGCGGGCGCAGGCCGTTTGGGCCGATCGCTTCGCCGATGCCGAGGACTTCACGTTCGTGATCGTCGGGTCGGCGACCGTCGAGGAGTTGAAGCCGCTGCTGGCGACGTACGTGGCGAGCCTTCCCACGACACCTCGCGAGGAGACGTGGAAGGACGACGGCGTCCGGCAAGCGTCCGGCGTGGTGCAGGAGATTTTGCGGACCCAGGGCCTCCCGCGTGCGCGGGTGCGGCTCCGGTTCCACGGTGAGATCGCGAACACACCCGAGAACCGCAACACGCTCGACGGCGTCGCCGAGGTCCTCGGATCGGTCCTTCGAGGTCAGCTCCGCGAGGATCTGGGCGGGACGTACGGGGTCGGGGTGTCGGCGCATGTCGACGACCTTCCTGTTTCCACCTACGACATCGAGATCGAGTTCGCGTGCGACCCCAACCGGCTTCAGGAGCTCGTCGACGCGCTGTGGAACAGCCTAGAGTTTGTCCGGGTGTTCACGCCGGCCCGGGAGGGCGTGGCGATCATGGCTCGGCAACGTCGGGCGGACGCCGAGAGCGATCTCGGCGACAACGGCGCTTGGCTCCGGGGCATGTCCGCGGCGTTGCAGCGCGCGGAGCCGGTCGGAACGGTCGTGGCGCAGCAGGCGCTTCAGGACACCCTCACCGGGCCTGCGCTGCGCGACATGGCGACGCGCGTGCTTCGGCTCGACGACTACGTGATGCTCGTGCAGGCGCCGGAGGGCGTGGAGTTCCGGTTCCCCGAACGCTGATGGCGCGCAACGCGGCCCCTGCAACGTCTCTCGGCTGTCGCATCGTCGACGGATGCGGTAACGTCGTGAGGTGCGGCCCCCGCCGCGCGCCGAGGTGAATCGTGCACGTCATCTTCATCGCTCCGCACTTCCCCGCCAGTCAGCCCCGCTTCGTCCAAGGACTCAAGAAGGTGGGCGCTCGCGTCACGGGCATTGGCGACATGCCGCTCGAGCGGCTGCCCGAGGGGATCAAGCGTCTGCTCGACGGCTACGAGTACGTGCCCAACCTCGGCAACGCCGATCAGGTCACCGCGGCCGTGCGCGAGATTCAGAAGCGTGGGCCGTGGGTCCATCACCTCGAAGCCACCATCGAAGCGCACATGTACATGGCGGCGCGTGTGCGGGAGCGCACCGGAATCCCTGGGCTCTCGCTGGAGCAGGTGACGCGCTGCCGCGACAAGACGGTGATGAAGGACTTCCTGCGCGCGCACGGCATCCCGTGTGCGGCGAACGCCGCGATTACCACGGTGGCCGAGGCGCGGGCGTTCGCGGCGCGGCATGGCTACCCGCTGATCATGAAGCCGCGCGACGGCGCCGGGGCCGCGGGCACCAGCAAGATCACCGACGATGCGTCGTTGGAGCGCGCGTGCGCCGAGAACCAGCTCGACGGGTCGCACTCGGTCGCGATGGAGGTGTTCATCGAGGGCCACGAGGGCTTCTACGACACGATGACCGTGCGCGGCGAGACCGGGCTGGAGTTCATCACGCACTACTACCCGAACGTGTTGGACTCGATGCGCAACCTGTGGATCAGCCCGTACATCGTGACCACGAACCGCGTCGAGGCGCCCGGCTACAACGTGCTGCGCAAGTTCGGTCGAGAGGTCATCGGCGCGCTCGGGCTCAACACCACCGCGACCCACATGGAGTGGTTCTACGGTCCGCGTGGGTTGATGTTCTCGGAGATCGGCGCGCGCCCGCCGGGCTGCAACATGTGGGATCTGTACGCGGCAGCCAATGACTTCGACATCTACGAAGAGTGGGCGCGCGCGATCTGCTGGGGCGAGATCGCGGCACGGCCGAGCCGCCGGTACGCAGCGGGCTTGATCAGCCTTCGGCCCAACAAGCAGGGAACGATCAAGGGCTACACGGGTCTCGAAGAGGTCCAACGCAAGTACGGTCCGTTCATCCTCGACGCGCACCTCCCGTCGCCGGGTCAGCGCACCGCGCCCGTCGAGGCCGGCTACTTGGCGCATGCTTGGATGCGGGTCCGCCATCCTGACTACGACGGCTGCCGCGCGATGCTGGACGACATCGGCAACACCTTCCAGATGTGGGCGGAGTGACCCTCGACCCGACGCTGCTGCGTGCGCGGTGGCGCGCGCACGTGTGGGCGCTTCAAGACATCATCGTGGACGCGCTCCACGGGGTCGATCCGGGGCTGGGGGTGACCGAGGATGTCTGGTCGCGCTTGGACCACGTGGGCGCCCCCGGCGGCGGCGGGCGCACCCGTGTGCTCGCCGGCGACGTGTTCGAGAGCGGCGGCGTCAACGTCTCTGAGGTGTATGGCGCGCTGGACGCGTCGTTCGCGACGCAGCTCGGCGGCGACCCGAGTGACACCCTGTGGGCCGCTGGCATCAGCCTGATTCTGCACCCACGCAACCCTCGGGTCCCCACCGTTCACGCCAACTTCCGCTTCCTGTCGGTGGGGGCGCGCCACCACTTCGGCGGCGGGGCCGACCTCACGCCGTACTATCCGCACCGCGAGGACTTTTCGGCGTTTCACCGACATTGGCGCGATGCGCTCGCGCCGCTGGGTACGTGGCCTGCTTGGAAGGAAGCGTGCGACCGGTATTTTGCCAACGCGCACCGCGGGGGTGAGATGCGCGGTGTCGGCGGGTTCTTCTTCGACCATTGGCGTCGTGACGACTTGGCCGACGACCTCGAGGCGGTCGAGGGCCTGTCCCGTGCGTTCCTCGGTTCGTACCTCCCGATCGTCGAACGGCGCAAGGCCGAGGCGTTCGACCCGGACGACGAGGCGTTCATGCTGTGGCGTCACGGGCGCTACGTTGAGTTCAACCTGCTTCACGACCGCGGGACGCTCTTCGGTCTGCGCACCAACGGCCGCACCGACAGCATCCTCGTCAGCCTGCCTGCGCGTGTGACGTTCGCCTACCGTCCGACGTTCGCCGAGGGGTCGGCACAGGCCGAGATGATGGACCTGTATTGGCCGCACGACTGGGCGGGTCGATGAGGCTGTCTTGGGTCGACCATGCGGCCGACGCCGACGCCTGGGCGCGCGCGCTCGGCGTGACGCGGCGTGCCGTCGATCTGGTGCTTCAAGGACCCTTCTGCGACCTTCATGTGGACATGGAGGTGCCGGTCCGGGTGTGGGGCTATCGGCCCGAACGCCGTCACGGCCCCCACCGCTGGCCGCGTCCCTTTTGGGGGCACACGGACTATCCGAGACTTCGCGAGGCCCGGCTCACCGGTGTCGCCTACGATCTTGCGACCAACGTGTTCCGGTCTCCGGCGTCGCGGCTCGCCGTGACCGTCGCCAACGTCGCGCGCTGCATTCGTCAGATCGAAGCCTGGCCCGAGGATCAGGCCGTTGCGAGAACCTACGCCGACTACGAACGCATCGTGGCGTCGGGCCGGACCGCGTACTGGCTATGTCTTCAGGGGGCGAACGCCGTGGAGGCCGATCCGAGCGTGTTGGAGGGGCCGCTCGGCGACGACCTGCATCGGATCACCCTCGTCCACCTCAAGTCGAGCGTGTACGGCGGCTCCAACAGTCCGGGGCAGCCCGACGCTGGCCTGACCGAGGCGGGAGCGGCGATGGTGGCGCTCGCCAACCGGCGACGCATCTTGGTGGACCTGGCGCACGCGGGCCAACGGACGTTCTGGGATGCGCTGGCGGTCCACGACGCTTCGATTCCGCCGGTCGTCACGCACACGGGTTTGGCGGGCGTTCGGCCGCTTTGGCGGAACATCGACGACGCCCAGGCGCGCGCGATCGCAGACCGTGGCGGCGTGGTCGGCGTCGTGTACCAAGGCAACTTCTTGGCTCGGGTTCCGCCGGGGTTTCCCTCTCGACGCCGCGATCTCGTCGCGCACCTCGTCCACTTGGTCAACGTCGCCGGGGAGGCCGCCGCCGCGCTCGGTTCAGACTACGACGGCATCATCACCCCGCCGTGGGATCTCGCGGATGTGACCCATCACCCCAAGCTCGTGCAGGACCTGCTGGACCTCGGCTGGTCCGACGCGCGGATTCGGGGCGTGCTCGGTGAGAACTACCTGCGCGTCGTGCGCGCTGCGCGTTAGTCGCGCGGCCATATCGGAGGTCCCATGAACGGACGTCACCAGCTGATCGACAGCCCGGAGCTTGGCCGCAAGGTTCACATTTGGACGTTCGGCTGGTGGGGGATGCCCGTGGTGGTGTTTCCGTCCGCCGCGGGGTTTGCGCACGAGTGGCAGGCGCAGGGCATGATCGACACGCTCGGGCCGTGGCTTCGGGCGGGCAAGATCAAGCTCTACTGCCCAGAGTCCAACGTCGCCGAGGCTTGGACCCGCAAGGAGTCCGACCCGGCCTGGCGCATTGGCCGACACAGCGTCTACGAGCGGTTCGTCATCGACACGCTCGTGCCGTGGGTCCGCGCCGACTGTCGGTCCGAGGCGATGCCGCTCGCGGCGACCGGATGTTCGCTCGGCGGGATGTACGCCGTGAACATGGCGCTCAAGCACCCTGAGACGTTCCGTTGGGCGCTCGGTATGTCGGGACGCTACGATGTGCGCAACCTCAACGGCGGCTTTGATAGTGCCGAGGTCTACTTTCACAACCCGCTCGCCTACGTGCCCAGCCTCGGCGGTGAGTCGCTCGAGCGCATCCGTCGCAACACCGAGATTCAGCTCGTGTGCGGTCGTGGCGCTTACGAGGAGGGCTGCATCGAGGAGACGATCGCGCTCGGTGCGTGGATGCGTCGTAAGGGCATCCCCGGGGAGACCGACATCTGGGGGACGGAGTGGAAGCACGACTGGAGCTCCTGGAAGCGACAGGTCGTGAAACATTTTTCACGGCGGTTCGCGTGACGGATCCGGCGCGGCCAGGATCCAGCGATCGTGACCGTGGATCGGGGGATGTCGCGGAGTTGGGGGCGGTCGCGGAGAGAGGCTGACGGGGCTTGGTAGCGCACACCTCCGGGGCCCCAGGGTTGGCCCGACGGACGAACCTTGCTAGAACGCGAGGGCTCGCAGGCAGGAGGCCTTCCGGTGGGTGCGTTTCGATGGATCCAGACCTTCGCAGTCGCTGGCGTGATCGCCGCGACCGTTGGATCCATGGCCGACGCGACCCCCTCGCAGGCCCCCGTCCGCACCACGGGCGACGACGGCCGCAAGGTCTGGGCGCTCCCGGGCGTGCTCGACGGACAAGGGAATCATCCGCGCCAAGTGTGGGTCGACACCGCGCCGTTCTCGGGTCGCAACCTTGGCGAGGACGTCTTGTACGACCTCGACGATGTGCTTCGTCCGGTGTCGGCCTCGGGGCTCGCGTCGCTGCCCGACTGGGCCGTGGCGGTTCGGCTCGTCCTCGGCGAGGTGGGTGCGATGCGCGTCCTCGAAAGCCGGTTCGGCCAGCTCGAAGCCATGGGCGTCATCGAGACGGTGCTGCATCGCATGGATCCCG
>JBEIFN010000018.1:0-18254 GCA_040382435.1 Alphaproteobacteria bacterium | reverse complement strand
GGCTTGTCCGACGTCGCGGTTGGCATCGTCTCCCCAGCCACCTGGGACCAACCGTCGGATTGTACGACGCTGCCCGGGCTTCCGTGGTCCGGCATCGCCGGAGACACCACCGACGGGGGGCGCGTCACGGCGGTGGTCGAGACGGTGCACGGCTTGGTCGTACAGACCCAGTCCCCCCTCACCTTCGCCTTGGCGCCGAACGGCGGCGTGATCGAACGGCTCGACTTCGACGAGCCCACCGACCGGGGCGTGGGCTTGTTCCACCTCGCGCCCACGGCGTCCGTGGCCTGCGCGTCGTGTCATCCCGAGGGCCTCGAAGACGGCCGGGTTTGGCAGTTTCGCAGCCAGCAGCGCACGCTGCTGCGGCGAACGCAAAGCCTAGCTGGAGGCGGCATTGACGCGACTTCGCCCTTGCATTGGGACGGCAGCCTCGCTGACCTCGAGGCCTTGCTCGCCGACACCCTCGCACGGCGGATCGGCGGACGCGTCGAAGCCGGCGACGCGGACGCGCTCCGCGAACTGCTACGCGGGGCCCTGCCGCCCCGTTCCACACCCAACCCTGCGGACGTTGTCGCGGGCAAAGCGGTGTGGGAGCTCGCAGGCTGCAGCAGCTGTCACGCGGGACCGTGGACGACCGACAACCTCGCCCACGACGTAGGCAGCGGTCAGGGCGCGGTCCAAACCCCGTCTCTGCGCGGCGTCGGGCTACGCGGCCCGTGGCTCAGCAACGGCTGCGCCACCACGCTCGAAGAGAGGTTCGATCCCGAATGCGGCGGCGATCGACATGGCGACGTCGCAAGCCGAGACATTCCCGCGCTCGTCGCTTGGTTGCAGTCCCTCTGATCCCCTCCACCCCAGCCCGACTTGACCGAAAAGACAACCCCACGTAAGATCGTCCCTGCGGCAGGAACCCGATGAAGCTCGCTCCCGGCTTGTACGAGACCGTGATGACCGACGCCCTCGACGCCGCGTTGGCGAACACGCCGTGGGTCGCAGGCCGAGCATCGCTCACACCCGACGAAGCAGCCGACTTGCTTTCGCGACACGTCTACGAGGCGACGCGACGCGCGCTTCGCGGCGTCTCGGGTCGCGACGCGCTCGCCGAGCAGCTCCGTGTCGCCAACCGCCTGATCGCGACGTTGGCGACGGAGCGGCCCGAGGAGGTCGCGCCCGACGACGCTGCACGCTCCGAGGTGCTGCTGTCCTTGCTCACCCAGGCCAGCGTCGCGCTCGGTCGTGGTGAGCTCCAGCGCCCTGGCATCCCGCTGCGCCACAGCGACCTAATCGTCAACGGGCCGCGAGACCGGCGTCTTGGCGCCGAGGTCGTCCGAGAGCTCGCTTCCGCCGACCGGGTCGACATGCTGATGAGCTTCGTCAAGTTCTCTGGCCTCGTCGAGCTGGAGCCGGCCCTGGCCGCCTACCGAAGCCGAACCCGCGGGCCGTTGCGCGTCCTGACCACCACCTACATGGGCGCGACCGACCTCGAAGCGCTGCTCCGCCTCCGTGACCTCGGCGCGGAACTTCGTGTGAGCTACGATGAACGCCGAACACGGCTTCACGCGAAGGCTTGGCTGTTCCACCGCGAATCCGGCTTCTCTACCGGAATGGTGGGGTCGAGCAACCTCTCGCATGCTGCCCTCCGCGACGGATGCGAGTGGAATGTCCGGCTCTCGGAGCGCGACAATCCTTCCCTTATCCATAAGTTCCAAAGCACCTTTGAGCAGTATTGGGACGATCCGATCTACGAGCCGTTCGACGCGGTTCGCTTCGCCGAGGCGACCGCCGCACGCCCCAACCGCGCCCGCGATGCCCTCGCAACCGCCGTCCACCTCCGCGCCTACCCGCACCAGCAAGCCGTCCTCGACGCCCTGAAGGCCGAGCGCGACGCGGGACACCGGCGCAACCTCGTCGTCGCCGCCACCGGCACAGGAAAGACCGTCATCGCCGCCCTCGACTACGCGCGGATGCCGGATCGCCCGACCCTGCTGTTCGTCGCGCACCGCGACGAGATCCTCGACCAGGCCCTCGCGACCTTCCGCGTCGCAGTGCGAGACGGAAACTTCGGAGAAAAGCTCACAGGCCGCGACAAGCCCGTGCGGGGAACGCACGTGTTCGCTTCGGTCGCCTCGCTGCACGCCGACCGTCTCGCGACGTTCGATCCCACCGCCTTCGATCACGTGATCCTCGACGAATTCCACCACGCGAGCGCGCCCACGTGGGAGGCCGTGATCGCACACGTCCGTCCCAGCACGCTCCTCGGCCTCACGGCCACACCCGAACGCGCCGACGGCCGCTCCATCCTGCACTGGTTCGACGGGCGCATCGCGGCCGAGTCACGCCTGTGGGACGCGTTGGACCAAGACCTGCTGGTGCCGTTCCAAGTCTTCATGGTCCACGACGGAACGGACCTCAGCCAGGTCGACTTCCGAGGCGGCCGGTACGACGTCGCCAGCCTCGAGCGCATCTACACGGCCGACGACGCCCGCGCGCTCCATGTGCTGCGCGCCCTCGCCGCTCGCGTACGCGACCCCTCCCAGATGCGGGCCCTCGGGTTCTGCGTCTCGGTCGCCCACGCGCACTTCATGGCCGCGGTGTTCAACCGCCACGGGCTCGCCGCCGCGGTGATCGAGGGCGCGACGCCCCCAGAAGAACGTCACGCGCACATGCGCGCCTTGGCGGCCGGCAAGCTGACGACGCTGTTTACCGTCGACGTCTTCAACGAAGGCGTCGACATCCCCAGCGTCGACACCGTCCTGTTCCTTCGCCCCACCGAGAGCGCCACCCTGTTCCTGCAGCAGTTGGGTCGCGGGCTGCGCCTCGCCGACAACAAGGCTTGCCTGACCGTCCTCGACTTCGTCGGCAACGCCCACCGCGATTTTCGCTTCGACCTCCGGCTCCGCGCGCTGCTCGGCGGCGGCACCCGCGCCGAGCTCGCCGACGCCGTGGACGCCGGGTTCCCGTCGCTCCCCGCCGGCTGCAGCATCCAGCTCGACGCCGTCGCCCAACGCACCGTCCTCGAGAACCTCCGGCGGTCGCTCCAACGCTGGCAGGACCTCGCGCGCGACCTCACCGACGACATGCGGTTGCCTGACTTCCTCCGTCGCGCGCAGCGCAGACTCGATGAGGTCTACACGAAGGACCGCTCGTTCAGCGCGCTCCGCGCGGCCGCCGGACTTCGCCCCGCCATCACCGACGACAGCCACACGCGCGCGCTGCATCGGATGCTGCACATCGACGACGTGGGACGACTCGCCACATGGACAGCTTGGCTCGCCGCCCCCACGCGACCCGAAGCCAACAGCGACGATCCGATGCAGCGGATGCTCGCCGCCGCGCTCGGGCACACCGACGTCTCGGAGGCGGGCCTGACCGAGATCTGGGAGAGCCTTTGGTCCGAGGACGACGCCCGTGGTGAACTCGTCGACCTTCTGGCGACGCTCCACGACGACCTACGAAGCCCCACGGCGCCGGTCGCCGGCCTCCCGCTCGCCCGCCATGCCCGCTACACGCGCGCCGAAGTGTGCGCCGCGCTCGACATCCTCACGCCACAGCGGAAGGTTCAAAGCCTACAGTCGGGCGTCTATCGCTGCGAGCCGCATCGGGTGGACCTGCTGTTCGTCACCCTAGACAAGGACGAGCCCTCGTTCACACCGACCACGCTGTACAACGACTACCCCATCAGTCCGACCCGATTTCACTGGGAAAGCCAATCTCGAACCCGGGAAGACTCCCCGACCGGTCTCCGATACCGCAACCCTCCGCCCGGCTGGCGCATCCTGCTCTTCGTCCGTCAGCGCCGCAAGGACGCGCGTGGGGTCACCGAACCGTTCCTCCTCCTCGGCCCCGTCCGCTACGCCTCCCACCGCGGAGAGCGCCCGATGCAGATCCACTGGCAGCTCGACGACCCCGCACCGGTATCGTGGTTTACGAGGGTCAAACTCGCCGCAGGGTGAGCCTGACACACCTCGACGCGACATCCGCCGAGCCCATGGTACTGTCCAACTTTGGAGACTCCATGCCGCGCCTACACCTCACCCTCTCGCTGGCCCTCTCGCTCCTCGCGTGCAGCGCGCCCGAGGCCGTCGACAGCGCCGGCACGCCGTCCCAACCCGCCGTCCATCCCCGCCCGGTCGACGCGCCGCAAGGCTACGGCGACGCCGACCCAACGCCCGCGCCCTCGTTGATCTCCGACCCGCCACCCGCGCCGATCGACGACACCGCGATCCTCGGCACCGACCCCACCGCCCTCCCCACCGACTCGGCCCTCGACACGGCAGACTCGGCGACCTTCCCCTCGGCGCCACCCGCCGGCGGCACCCCCGCTCCGTCGGACTCCGGGGCGTGGACATGGGACACCGGTGGCGGCGACACGGCGTGGGGCGCCGCCTGGCAGGACAGCGACGGCGATGGTTTGTGGGACACCGAAGAAGCCCGCTGGGGCACCGACCCGAACAACCCCGACACCGACGGCGGCGGCCTCTCGGACGCCGAGGAGGTCTGGGCTTACGGCACCGACCCGCTCGATCCCGCTGACGACCTGTCGGTCACCCTCGACACCGACGGCGACGGCCTGACCGACCTCCAAGAGGTCGCTTGGTACGGCACCGACCCCTACGCCGCCGACACGGATGGCGGGGGCGACACCGATCTCGGTGAGCTCACCGCGGGCACCGACCCCAACGACCCGAGCGATGACTTCTCCGATCCCTACGGCGACGCCGACGGCGACACGCTGTTCAACCTCTCGGAGGGCTGGTACGGCACCGACCCGAACAACGCCGACACCGACGGCGGCGGCGTCAACGACGGCGCGGAGCTGTACCGCTGGCTCACCAACCCCTTGGACGCGAACGATGACGCCTCGACGCAGACGGACTCCGACGGCGATGGGCTGAGCGACCGCGAGGAGACGCTGCTCGGCCTCGACCCGAACAACCCCGACACCGACGGCGGGGGCTGGTCCGACGGGGACGAGATCGCCGCCTACACCAACCCGCTCGACGCCAACGACGACGGCTTGCGTCCCACCAGCGACCGCGACGGCGACGGCCTCACGAACGGCTTCGAGTCCTTCTACGGCACCGATCCGCGCAACCCCGACTCCGACGGTGGCGGCGTCAACGACGGCGACGAGGTTGCGGCCGGCACGTCGCCGACCGACCCCGCCGACGACGGCACGAACCCGTGGGCCGACACCGACGGCGACACGCTCCCCGACGCCTACGAGCTCGGCCTCGGCACCGACCCCCTGCTCGCCGACACCGACGGCGGCGGCACCACCGACGCCGACGAGGTGTGGAGCGGGCTCGATCCCCTCGATCCCTCCGACGACGCCACCGATCCGTGGGCCGACGACGACGGCGACGGCCTGATGAACGTCTCGGAGTCGTGGTACGGCACCGACCCGAACAACGCCGACACCGACGGAGGCGGCGCATCCGACCTCACCGAGGTCTTCGACGGCCGCAACCCGACCGACCCCGCCGACGACGCGATGGACCCGAACGGCGACGACGACGCCGACGGCTTGCCCAACGGGTACGAGTCGTTCTACGGCACCGACCCGAACAACCCCGACTCCGACGGCGGCGGCGTCGCCGACGGTGACGAAGCGAGCACCGGCACCTCGCCCACCGACCCTGCCGACGACGGCGAGGCCCCCTACGCCGACAACGACGGTGACGGCTTGGACAACAGCTTCGAGCGTTGGTACGGCACCGATCCGAACAACGCCGACACCGACGGCGGCGGGCTGCGCGACTACCTTGAGTACGCGCTGGGGCGCGACCCGCTCGATCCCCGTGATGGGTGAACCACGTGGTGATGTCCACGACGCGCGCGCATCTGTTCGGCATCGTCCTCGTGGTGGGGGGCTGCGCCACGAAGATGGCAGACTCGCCCCCCGGAGACACAGCCTCGCAGCCGCCTGACGAAGCCCCCGTTGACACGCCGGAAACGCCACCGCCTCCGATGCCCGCGGACACCGCGACGTTGTCCGAGGACACCGGCGATGCAGGTGCCGTCACGGACGCCGACGGAGATGGACTGGACGGCGCCGCGGAGGCCGCACTCGGCACCAACCCGAACAACCCCGACACCGATGACGACGGGTTGCTCGACAGCGAGGAAGCGATCCACCAAACGTCACCGTTGGACCGCGACTCGGACGACGACGGCATCGCCGACGGCCCGGAGGTCAACCGCCATCGAACCAACCCCAACGCTGCAGACACGGACAACGACGGTCTTGCCGATGGAGAGGAGCTGTTCCAGATCGGCTGCGACCCCACCGTCGTCGACAGCGACAGTGACCTGCTCCCCGACGGCGATGAAGTCCTGTTCTACGGCACACGCCCGGGCTCGGCTGACACCGACAGCGACGGCCTCAACGACCGAGTCGAGATCCTCACCTACGGCACCGACCCCCTCCGCCGCGACACCGACGGTGACGCCCTCGCCGACGCTGACGAGATCCAGCTCGGCTGCGACCCCCTAACGGCCGACACCGACGGCGGCGGCGCAACCGACGGCGAGGAAGTCTCCCAAGGCTCCGACCCTTCGAATCCCACCGACGACGGGGCCGTCCTCGACACCGACGGTGACGGGCTGCCTGACCCCTACGAGTCCGCCATCGGCACCGACCCCACCGCAGCCGACACGGACGCCGACGGCACACCCGACGGCGACGAAGATGCCGACCTCGACGGGTTGACGAACGCTGTGGAACGGGCCGAGGGATGTGACGCGACGTTGGCTGACAGCGATGGCGACAGCCTGGATGACTACTTCGAACGTATGTTCCTTAGCACCTCTTGCCGCAACACCGATACCGACGGCGGCGGGACCGACGACGGGACCGAGTTCTACGTCAACGGAACGGATCCCACAAACCCTCGGGACGACTAGCCGGCACGACGCCCGGCACGGGCTATGCCTCCACGCGAGCGCCACCGCTCGGAGGCCCGATGTTTCTTCCGTTCTCGCTTCTCCTCACTGCGCATGCGGCGCCCTACGCCCATCCCGCGGGGTGGACCGCGGAGGTTCCCGAAGGTTGGCAACCCACCGCGACGGACGGCGAACGCGTGGTGTTCGTCCACGCCGACGGGCTGCGGTCGGTGATCACCAACGTCACGTTCGCCGACTGGTCCACCACCCGTGCCGAGCTCGGCAAGCCGATCGACCTCGGCGGTGGTGTCCAGCTCGTGCCGACGGCCCCACCCACGGAGCGCGATGGTGCCGTTCGCACCACCTACACCGTGCCCGCCTCCCCGCAGCCACTGCTCGGCGTGTCGGAAGCGCGACCCCTCGATGGCGGGCGCGTGTTGGTCCTCCTCGCGTTCTCCCCAGCGTCCGCAGCCGACGGTCTGGGCGACGTCGTCCATGCGCTCTCCAACTCCGTGCGAGCCCCCTTGCCGGCCGCCGACGCCGCCAACGGTTGGTCACGCTTCCTGCGCGACACCCACTGGGTGCAGCTGTACACGGCGTCCGGCTACAGCGAACGGCACGACCTCTGGCTCTGCCCCAACGGCACCTACCGCCGCCACGACGACCTCGGCGGCTTCTCGCTCAACGGCGTCAGCGGCGGCACGAGCACCGACGCGCGGGGCACCTGGCAAGTCGTCGGGACCGTGACGGGTCCTGGCCAGCTCAGCCTGCTCGCCCAAGATGGCACCCGAACTGTCGCCACCGTCGTGCGCGACGGCGACGCGGTGAAGGTCGAAGGAACCCGCTGGCTACGTGCGGGCGCGGCCGACTGCCCCTAGCGCCGCTCACGTCCCGCAGAACGTCTGGTAGCCCTCGGTGAACCCGTCCGGCGCCGGATCGGCCAGTTCGGTGTCCAGCAGCGCGGCGTCGTAGGGACTTTGCAACGCCGCCACCAGCCGCTCCACCGGCCCGAAGTCGCCCGCCGAGGCCGATGCGAGCGCCCCCTCGACCCGGTGGTTGCGCGCGATGACCGCCGGATTGACGGCGTCGAGGATCGCCGCGGCGTCCGCAACCGCCCGCGTCGCCGTCACCACCGGCCGCCACGCCGCGTACCAAGCGTCGACGTCGGGTCCCGCCAACCCGGCGCGCGCCCACACGCTGCGATCCTCGCGAAGCGCCGCGCCCAGCCCTCGGAAAGCCAGCGTATGGTCGGGACGATGCGCATGCAGCAACGCCAAGAACCCGTCGATGCACCCGACGTCGGACACGGTGACGCCGAGCTTTCGCGCCCACGCCTCGCGCATCCGCGCCTCGAACACCTCTCCCCAGCCGCCGACGATCTCCCGCGCGGCCGCGACCGCAACGTCGTCGTCATCGTCGATCACCGGCAGAAGCGCGCTCGCGAGGCGAGCGAGGTTCCACTGCGTGATCGACGGCTGGTTGCCGTACGCGTAGCGGCCTTGCGTGTCGATCGACGAGAACACGGTGGCAGGATCGTGACGCTCCACAAAGGCGCAAGGACCAAAATCGATGCTCTCCCCCGAAAGCGTCACGTTGTCGGTGTTGAGCACGCCGTGGACGAAGCCGACCGCCATCCACTGCGCGACCAACGCCGCTTGCGCGTCGCGTACCGCGGTGAGCAGCGCCAGCGCCGGCGAGGCCCCTCGCGCCTCGGGATGGTGCCTCGCAAGCGCATAGCCGACGAGCCTGTGCAGCTGGACGAGGCCGCCACGCAGCGCGTAGTACTCGAGGGTCCCGACGCGCAAATGGCTCGACGCGACGCGGGTCAGGACCGCGCCCTGCAACCGCCGCTCACGCAGCACGGGATCGCCCGTCGCCACCACGGCGAGCGCGCGCGACGCAGGGACGCCGAGCGCGGTCAGCGCCTCCCCGATGACCCACTCCCGCAGCATCGGTCCCAGCGCCGCCTTGCCGTCGCCGCCACGCGAGAAAGGGGTTCGACCCGAACCCTTCAGCGCGACGTCCCAGCGACGCCCGGAGGCGTCGACCCACTCCCCGAGCAAGGCCGCCCTGCCGTCACCGAGCTGCGGCGACAACCCGCCGAACTGATGGCCCGCGTACGCCTGCGCGATGGGGGACGCACCCGGAGGCAGGCCGGCGCCTGACAACCAGTCCGAGGCGTTCGCGCGCACGACGTCGGCGTCCAGCCCGAGCGCGTCGGCCAGCGGCCCGTTGAACGCCACCAAGCGTGGCGCCGAGGGAACCGCCAGCGTGACCGACGCGTAGGTTCCGGGCAGTTCGCGCACCCAGGTGGTTTCGAGCTGCATCGTCTCCCTCCGCCAGCCGCGCGCCGTATCCGACGCGGCGAACGTTGGCGCGCCCTTCCCTTGCGCGCGGGCGCGAACGATGCATGGCGAGACAGAGTGAGGCACCAACGCACCTTGTCACGATTCGTCTCGTCCGCCCGCCGCGCCTACCTCCGCGCCGCGTCACAATGGGCCGACTGCGAGGGTTCCATGACCTACGGCCTGCTCGTTCTGCTCACGCTCGGCTGCCACACCGGCGGAAGCGGCAAGGATGGCACCGACACCACGACCGATCCGCCGTCAGAGACCGACACCACGCCAGGGACCGACACGCCCACCGACACGCCCACCGACACGCCCGCCGCGTCCTACCACCCCAACGGCTACATGGACCCCGCCGTGCACGGGCTCGAAGCCAAGCTGCAAGACCAGGCCTGCACCGCCTGTCACGGCGACGACCTGACCGGCGGCGAGCTCGCCCCGTCCTGCGACACCTGCCACGCCGACGGCTGGCGGACGAACTGCACGTTCTGCCACGGCGAAGAGGCAGACGGGACCGGCGCGCCGCCGTTGCACATCCGCGGCACCGACGAGGGCACCGCCGCGTCGTTCATCCCCCACCGCGCCCACACCACCGACACGACGCTGCACGCTGCCTTCGACTGCACGACCTGTCACGTCAAGCCCACCGACGTCCTGTCGGTCGGCCACCTGTTCCTCGGCGACACCACCCCGGGGATCGCCGAGACCGACTTTTCTGGCGGACTTTCGACCGCTGCGCGTTGGAACGCGACCAACGGTTCGTGCGCGTCGCTGTACTGCCACGGCAATGGACGGGCCGACAACGGCAGCATCAACCACGACGACGCGATCAACGGCTGCACGCAGTGCCACGCTGGTCCAGGTCAACTGGCACGGGCCTTGACCATGTCGGGCGAACACTCCAGACACATGCTGCAAGGCATCAAGTGCTCCGAGTGCCACGAGGCCACGGTCGACGCCAGCAACGCGATCATCGACATCACCAAGCACGTCAACGGCACCAAGGACATCCAGCTCCGCGCCGGCATGACCTACGCCAGCGGCCGCTGCACGGGCACCTGCCACGGCAACAACCACAACGGCCGCACTTGGTGAGGTCCACCGCGTCGTGACGTCTACGGCGTCGGCGGCGCCGCAAGCGTCGCCCGCCCCTCACGCGCGCTGAGCAGCCAAGCGCGGAGCTGCGCCACCCGCGCTGGGTGGTCGATGACGTCGGAGTGCCCCACGCGGTCCCACGAGGTGCCGTTCCACAGCGTCTCGGCTTGCGTCAACACGCGCGTGACCCCGTCGAGGTTGCCGGAGACCGGGAACCCGATCGGGGGGCCGAGCGAGGGGATCGGATCGAGGACGTCACCGGCGATCTGCGGGCCGACCGCGCGAGCGAGGGCGCGGTTGCAGACGTTCGGGATGATGTCGTCCCCAAGCACCATGTCCTGCCAGATGTCGCGCCCTTCCACCGCACGGGCGGCGTGAACGGCGGGTTCGCTGCCGTCGATCGCGGCCTGCAGCAGTGCGAAGAAGCGGTCGATGTCAACCGGCTCCACGTCGTCAGGCGCCAACAACGCCACGAGGGGCGCGAACGTCGGGCTCTTTTGCACGATCGCCCCCACACGACCGCCGGGCACGCTGAGCACCCCGGACCGGAGGGCCGGAGCGTCCGCGAGGAGGTGCACCGCCATGATCGCGCCGAGGCTGTGGCCCGTCGCATGCAGCTGGTCGGCCATGACGTCGTTCGACCCGTCGCCGTCGAGGTCCGCCCCCCTCGCCAACGCGTCGACGAGCTGGACCTTGTCCCACGCCGCCCGCCGCCAAGCGTCACGCAACACCGAGACGTCGAACGAGAACGACGCCTCATCGATTCCGAAGAACTGAAAGACCCAGAACAGATCCGCGTCGGTCGTCGCGGTGGGATGGTCGTTGTGCCGTGGCGCGTCGACGGCGACGACCACGAACGGCAAGCCCGCGAGGGCCTCGGCGATCCCGCCGGCTTCCCACCGGCCCCCGCCGAGCCCGTGGCTGTGCACCACCGTCGGCCAAGGGCCCGGTCCCGCCACCGCCGGGTCGGGCAGCCAAGCGGTGATCGGCAACGTGTAGCGCCGCTGCACCGCCAAGCCCTCTCCCGGGACGATCGCGTCGTCAGGACCGAGCAGATCGACGACCTCGATCTCGGCTTCGCATCGCCGAGCCCCACGATCGGGCGTGCAGGCCCCCAACGGCTCGATGGCCGTCGACAGCGTCGCGAGCAGGTCGGCCGCCTCTGCCTCGACCGCGAACGCGGACTGCGTCGAAAACACCGTCGCGTGGGCGACGTCCTCCGGCGCGAGACCCGAAGCCTGCACGGCGCGCAGCCATGCGGCGGCCACATCGGGCCGTTCGGACGACACCCCCCACAGCAGCGGCCACAGCGCGTCCGACGGCCAGACCTCGGCGCCCGATGCGTCACGCACATCCTTGTCGACGAACACGGCGTAGTCCGACGCGGGCGCAAGCGGCGTCAGCGGGGAGAGGAACACGGTGGCGCCGTCCGGCCCCATCTCCGCCTCCCAAGCCACCTCGCCGCCGTGATCGAGGTCGAGCCAACGAACGGCACCGTCGAGCGACGCCGCGTCGATGGGCGCCGAGAACCGCAGCGTCACCGGCGCGAGCAGCCCGCCACCGTCCAGCGATTCGAGCGGTTGAAGGACGGTGAACCCGACCTGCTCCAGCGCCTCGAACTCGGCCCGCGCGCCCTCGGTCAGATGCACCCGCCGACCCGTGGCGCTGGACGGGTCCTCCACCGTCTGCCACACGTCGGGGAACGTCGCAAGCGACGCGTCGGGCGCGTAGTCCGCGCGCGTCGCGCCTGCGGGCACATCGAGCACAGGGAGCGTCAAGCCCGGCTCCACCGAAGGGGTGCAACCGCTCACCAACCCAGCCAACGACAGACGGACGATCATGCGTCATCGTACCGCAAACCTGTACGCCGCGTCACCTTGACCCATGGCGTCCGCCGCCCACGAGATTACGCCGCCCCAACCGGAGGCTTCATGCAGCGATTCTCTACCCTGTGGCTCCCCCTCCTCCTCACCGCCGCGTGCGGCCCGTCCGAAGAGGCGCCGGTCGACACCGCCGATACGGACACCGAGACCGCCACCACCGACACCGGCGTCCCCACCGAGACCGACACGACCCCGACCGAAGACACCGGCGTCACCCCGTACATCGACGGCATGACCGCCACGACGACCAACGGCAGCTACGTCGTCGCGCTCACGCTCGACGGCGGCGCCACCCCCGGTGAGCACGACGCGACGCTGGTGATCACCAAGCTCGGCGAAGCGG
This sequence comes from Alphaproteobacteria bacterium, assembly GCA_040382435.1. Taxonomy (GTDB): domain Bacteria; phylum Myxococcota_A; class UBA796; order UBA796; genus JBEIFN01. The sequence goes on along the minus strand of JBEIFN010000018.1, from coordinate 5,700 downwards.
CCACCGCGCAGACCGTCACGCTCTCGGCGTGGATGCCCGCGCATGGCCACGGCACCGATCCGGTCGAGGTGACCGAGTCCGCCACGCCGGGCACCTACGCCGCGCCCGGCTTGAACTTCAAGATGCCGGGCCGCTGGGACGTCACGGTCGTCGTCGACAGCGCCGACACCGGCGGCGACGCCATCTTCCGCCTCGACGTCCAGTCGCCGTGACCCTCCCCGCGCTCCAGCTGACCTTCGCCCAGCAAGACCCCGACCGTTGCATGCGGCTCGAGGAACACGAGGCGTTCGCCGCCACCTTGCTCGGCCCGTGCGACGCGACGATCAGCGGCAAGATGACCACCGGGCCCGACCTCGATACACAGTTTCAAATCATCGAAGTTGCGACCGCACGCTGGACGCGCGTCGCCCCGTCGCCGCCCACCGTGTCCTGGTCGACGCGCGTCGACCGCGTCCAGGGCTACGACGCTTGGTTCGCGGGCTTCACGCACTGCGAGCTGACGCTCACCGGCTTTACCGACCACGACACCGCGTGGGCTGCCTACGAGGCCTTCCGCGCAGCGCTGCGCCCCAAGGGCTACCGGCCGCTGTTCGGCGGGAGCAACCGCCTGTTCCAAGCGCTCCGCGACGCCAACGACGCCGTCGGTCTGGAGCGATGGCAGCGCGCGCGCGCGGCGGCGATCCTCGACGTCGAACCCTGCGGACGCGACGCGGCGGCGCTGGACTGCACGCAGATGGGCATCGACCTGATCGTCGACATCGCCCAGCGTCACCCCACGCCCGAGGCGATCCGGATCCTCGATCTGCGGCACAACCGACTCGAGGCGTTGCCGGAGGCGTTGGGTCGCTTCTGCGGCGTCACGCAGCTCTGGCTGCACCACAATGCGTTCACCGACGGGCCGTGCCCGGACCGGCTCCGTGCGATGTTCCCCGAACTCGCGATCGTGGAGCTGCAAGGCTGCCCGCTGCGGCCCGGGGTCGCGGACGCGTTGCGCGCCGCGGGCCTGCGCGTCACGACCTGACACGCGCGCGCGCCATGCGGACCACCGCGTGGCATGTCGCGCGGGTTGGAGGCGGCATGACCCCGGTTGCACGCGAATGGACCACCCACGCCATCGGGGGCGCCGCCGTCCTCGGCACCTACGCGTGGGGCGCAGGACAGCCCAACATCGACGCGTTGTGGGGACGCCTGCCCGTCGAAGCGATCGGGCCGTACACCGCGTGCATGCCGTTCGCCGCGGTCGGCTACCTCGTCACCATGGCTTGGTCGCTTCAGCGGACGCGACGCGGTGACACGCCTTGGACGCCAACGTTCGCGATGATTCTCGCCGCCAGCGCCGCATGGCTGCCCCTGTGTTTCGTCGACCTCGCCAGCCCGTCCCGCGCGGGGTGGTGGTTGATCCAGGCCGATCTGGCGACCACCGCCGTTGGCGCCCTCATCTTGCTGCGTGCGCTGTGGTCGGCGCCGCGCGAGGGCGCCTTGCACGCCGCCGCCCGCGTCGGCTGGATCGCGTTCTGCGTGCAGACGGTGGCGCTCGACGCGGTCATCTGGCCCCAGTTCTTCGGCGTGACCTGAGCACGTCGCGACCTCCCGCGGTACCCTCGCCGTGCGCTGGACGGCGCGAGGAGGGTTCCATGCGTGTTGGGTTGGCGGTCGCGATGCTTGTTCCTCTCTTGGGGGGCTGCACACGCGTGATGGTGTACATGAAGCAAGCGGGCACCAACGACGGACCGGACTACGTCATCGTCAAGGTTCGTGCCCAGCAAGACGTGGTGTACGACTGCGTGTCCGAGCCGAACGGCAAGGACCGCGACCCGACCTGCATCCGCGTCACCTACCGCCAAGGCGCCGTCGCCGCCGACGCGAAGGCCGACAGCAAGGCGCAGAAGATCAGCGACTGATCCCGAGCGGAAGCAGGTACGCGGCGCCAACGTCGACGCCGCCTTGATCGGACCGCGGCGCACCGACGACAAAGCCCAGCGAGGCGCCGGAGTCCACCGTGGCCAGGGCCGCTCCCAGCTCACCGCTCGATGCCTCGCCGCCCAACACCCACCACGGCTGGGCATCAAGGCCTGCCGACGTCCATCGGTACACCGAGACCCCACCCACCGCCGAGCCCGCGGGCCCGTCGGCCGTCGCGCCAACCGCGATGCGGACGCCTGCGGTGGTCTCGAGCACGGCGAGCGCGCCGCCAAAACGCGATCCGGCCACCGCCCCGAACACCCCCACGCGCTGCGTCAGCCCACGATCCGGCAGCAGCAACGACCACGACGCGTCCTCGCCCGTCGGCGTCGTACCACCACGGACGGCGACGCGGGCCTGTGCGAGGATGTGCGCGCCCGGGACGACCCACACGGCGCCCAGCTCCGCCGAACGCACGCGATGGTCCGGCGCGCCGACCACCACGTCGGGGACCCCATCCCCGTCGATGTCGACGCCGCCGGCGACCGCTCCGCCAAGACCGGTGCCGACCGCACGCAGCGCGAGGGTGGTGACCTCCGCGGTGGCCGTGTTGCAAGAAGCCCCGTGCCCCCAGACGATCCGCAACGCCCCCTGACCCGCGAACGCGTCCTCGAGGGTCTCTGCGGGCGCCCCCACCGCGATCTCGTCACAGCCATCCCCATCGAGATCGCCAACGCCGGCCACCGACGTCCCGAGTTTGGCCCCATCGGCCTCCGCGTACACGACCTCCGGCCAGCACAGCACCGTCGTCTTCGTCGCGTTGGCGACCGCCCCGTAGAAGACGCCGTAGCCACCGCCGTCTCCCCACAACGTGCTGGCGGCCGCCACGTCGTCTCGGCCATCCCCGTTGTGATCGAACCCGCTGGCGATCGACGTGATCGTCCCCGAAGCGAGGGGTCCGAAGCCCAAGAAGGCCGGCGTGGGGGCCAAGCCACTCGCGGTGCCGCGGAAGACGCGGATGGCGCCTGCCGACGTTCTTGTACCGGGACACGCCGTCGGATTGACAAAGTTGCCGACGAACGCCGAGGGGCGGCTGTCGGAACGGGCGGCGACGACGAGATCCCGCCGACCGTCGCCGTCGACGTCCCCGGTGGCAAGGGCCCAGCCGTGACGATCCGCCGTGCCGAGGTGGTCGAGCGCACCGAACGGCCGCACGCCGGTCGCCCCACCGGCGCCAAACACCTCGACGGCCCCCGCGTTCGCGCCAAGGACGGCGTCGCCGATGCCCGGCGCCCCAACGACGAGGTCGCCGCCCGCCGCAGCGTCCGCCTCGAGCCAAGCCACCGCCCGCCCTGCGTCATGCCCGGACGGGACGCCCGGCATCGTCAACACCACCGCGGGCGACGATGCGGACAGCACATAGGGCGCGCCGACGTCGACACCGAACACCTCGGCAAGTCCCGCGAGCGCCACGATCTCCGCCATGCCGTCCCCGTCGAGATCCCCGACGACGTCGAGCGCTTGACCGAGCTCGTCCCCGGCGGCCGTCCCGAGAAAGCGCAGCGCGTCCTCGTCGATCTCCACCAAGGCAGGGGCATCGGAGAGCGCGTCTGCCACCTGGGTGAACACGTACACCAAGCCCTGGTCCGACAACGCGACGTCCTCTTGCGGACCCCCGACGACGAGATCGAGGCCGTCCTCGCCATCGACCTCCCGGAGCGCGACCGAGGCGCCCAACCGGCCTGCGACGTCGGCGCCCTCCAAACGCACGTCGGCGTCGTCCAGCGACACGACAGCCCCATCCGGCCGGACGCCACCGGCATACACCGCCACGGTCCCCCCGACGCCGTACGTCCAAGCGCCCACCACGAGCTCCGCGGCCCCGTCGCCATCAACGTCGCCGGCGGCGAGCGCTCGGCCCACACCCGCGTCGGCCCCCGCCGCCGGGACGACCGTCCAAGCCGGCGCGCGTTCGAGCAGCAGCCCCTCGCGCGCCGTGCCTCGGTAGACCGCCACGAAGCCATCGCCGTCCACACCGTTCACCCCGCCATCGGGGCCGCCCGCCGCCACGTCGCAGCGCCCGTCGCCATCGAAGTCGGCCGCGACCAAGGTGCGCCCCAACCCGAGCCCAGGCACGCCGACGACGTCCGCGCCTTGGCGGATGCCCCCGTACAACACGACGTCGGCGCGGTCCGCGAACCCGTCCGCGCTCCCGCGCCACACGTAGACCGCGCCCTGATCCCGGGCGGGCTCGGCGACGTCGTAGAACGTCGCGTCCTCGGCCCCCACCGCGAGGTCGACGAACCCATCCGCGTCGAAGTCGCACGCAGCGATCGCGGTGCCGAGACGGTCATACGCCGAGAGTCCGTACAGCGTACGCGACGGCTCCTCCTCGAAGAAGCCCCCGGGGATCCCGGCGTGGATCGACACCGCGCCGACGTTGACCGCGACGCGATCGACGCGGCTCGCGCCGACGAGCAGATCGGGCTCCCCATCTCCGGTGACATCGGCCACGGCGAGACCGTCGCCCAGCGCGTCGTACACCCCATCGCCCGCGAACACCTGCGCGGGCGCGGGCGCGATCGACCCACCGTCCCCCGCGTACACCGCCACGCCGCCGCCCTGATGCGCGCGCAGCGAGATCTCCGGCGAACCGAACGCGACGTCGGCCGCTCCGTCGCCGTCCTTGTCGCCCAGCGGCACGACGACGCCAAGCTCGGTGCGCTCCCCGTCCCGCGGCGCCTCCAACGTGCGCGGCGCGAGCACCGCCGCCGGGACGTCGACGAACGCGCCGGTGTAGCGGTCGGCCACCCGCAACGTCCCCGACGAGGCCGCTGAACCGACCCAAACCTCACCGTCCACCTGCAACGCACCGTCCAGCACCGTGAGACTCAGGGCCCCGCTTCCGTGGGTGGGCTGCGGGACGAGCCGACCACCCAACGGGACGTACAGCCCACCACGACCGGCGATGTCGAACGTAAAGGAGGGATCGACGCCGATCCAAGCGTCCACCGCCTCACCCGTCTCGCGATCCTCGAACCGGACCACGTCCTGACCCGACGCCGCGCCCGCCGTGTACGCGCAGTCCCCCGACAGACGACCGCCACTTCGGTTCTCACGCAGGGTGCACGAACGATCGCCGCTCCCGCCCGCGACGTCGAAGCGGACCGAGGCGCCGGGTGGCACCTCGACGTTGCGCGGGGCCAACGACAGGTCGCCCACCACGGCGATCTCGACGCGCTCCGAGCGGCCGCACGTGGCATCCTCGACCTCGACGACGTCGGTGACGCCCGAGGCCACGCCGGCGATGTACACCCCGGTCGTGCCGCCCACGCTGCCCCCGGACGGATCCTCGACCATCGACGCACGCCAGTCGCCGGAGCCGCCGGTGACGACAAGCCGCAGGGCCCCAGAGACGTCGACCACAGCGTCGTTCGGGGCGACGGCGAACGTGCTACACCCCGTCGTGTCTGCTCCCCCGCCGTTGCCGTCACCCCGGCACGCCGACGTCCCCAAGCCCACGACGAGCGCTGCCCAAAGCGCCAGCGGCTCCACGCCGCGCTCGAAGGTCCTTGTGATGAAACGAACCAACGCCCACCCCACTCGTTCGTCACGGTATCACCGGTTCGCACTGGCGCTCGCGCTGTCGGTGGCCGCCAGCGTCGACATCGCGCACGACGCGTCGGCGCAGGCCCTCGGGACGTGCACCACGGACGCGGAGCGGCTCTCGGGCCCCGCCCTCCTGCGCGCGCTCAGCCTCGACCTGCGGGGCGTGATCCCGACCGCTGACGAGTACGG